>NZ_SRIO01000007.1 GCF_004684205.1 Candidatus Macondimonas diazotrophica | reverse complement strand
GTTCAGCTTGATCGCATGCTCGATCTCGTTCGGGAACAGATTCACACCCCCCGAAATAATCATCTCCTTCACCCGCGAGGTCAGATACAGAAAACCGTCCTCGTCCAGATAACCAATCAGACCGTCGTCATACCAGAGTTCGCCATCAATCGGAATGAAGCACTCGTCGGTCTTGGCCTTCTGGCCGACGTATTCGAGCCCACTGGTCAGTGCCGAACGCACCAGCACCTTGCCTTCCTGGCCGGGCTGCGCCCAGCGCTGCGTCTCCGGATCGTAGATCCGGCACTGAGCCGCACGCACCTTGCCGACGCTCTCATAGCGCTTGGGATTCGCCTGGTAGTCTTCGGGTACCAGAACCGTGATGAGGCCGGTTTCCGACGCCCCGTAGTACTCATGGAACACATCGTTCCGGGCGCCCTGGCGACGAAACAGGGCGTTGATTCCCTGTTTTACCTTGGGCGGACAGGGCGCAGCGGCACAGACGATGGTCCGCATGCTGGCGAGGTTGTACTTGTGTTTGACCTCATCGGGCAGGGCCAATACGCGCTCGAGCATGGTCGGCGCCACGAAGGTCCAGTTGATGCGCTCGTCCTGGATGGCCTTGAGAAAGCCCTCGGCCGTGAACTTGTGCATCGGCACCACCGTGCCACCAAAGAAAAATGGCAACACGCCGATCTGCACCCCGGCGTGGTAGAGCGGTCCGGGGATCAGCGAGCGCGCATTACCAGTAATGGCATCATGACACTCACCCAGCCCGTACCAGTCGAATGCGCTGGCTTGCATCAGCGTGAGACGGGTGATCTGCTCGCGACTCACCCCGCGGCGCGCCGTATCCGATTCGCCGAACATCACCTCCTGATTCAGGTTGATGTACTTCGGCGTTCCGGTCGTACCGCCGCTGTAGGGCTTGGACGACATCGAAAAATGTCCTGGCGGCAAGCGGGGCGCCGAACGTTGGATCAGCTCCTCAAAAGAATCGAAGCCTTCGAGACGCTCGGATCCCGTCAGGAGCACGCGCTCGACTCCGGGGATCTGATCGCGTACCTTCGCCACCATCTCGGCGAAACTGGAGTCCACCACCAGAACCTTGGCATTGGCGCGCTGAATGCAGTCGACCAGCTCCTGCGGCCGCAAGTGCCAGTTCAACATCGGCATCGCCATTCCGGTCAATGCACAAGCCAGATTCAGTTCAAACCAGTGCGAACAGTTGTAGAGCAATTCGGCGCATGCGTCTCCTTCACGCAAACCGAGCTGATGCAGGCCATCGGCCAAACGCAAGACACGGTCCTTGAACTGCGTGAATGTGATGCGGCGATCCCCGTCGACGATGGCCTCGCGCTGACCCAACGTATCCCAAAGCGAAAGAAAAAACTGGCGCGGCAGTTCAGTGCGGTTCAGGCGGCTCCGGATCGCCGCCTTGGCGCCCGCCCGAGCAAGCGTGCCATAGCCGATCTGATGCGTAATGGCGCGCAGGGCACGCCGGCTGGGATCCTCACGCAATAAAGCCAGGGTCGACATCGTCATCCTCCATGATGGTCTATTACATTCTTGCGCCATAAACCGTAGCATTTCCTTGCTCATATCAGTGTCTCAACATACCAAACGGTTGGCAAGGCGGGTCCTGTGCGTCTATTGATCGTGAAACTTTCCTCGCTCGGTGACGTGGTCCATACCCTGCCGGCGCTCACCGATGCGGCGCGAGCGCTGCCGGGGTTGCGCGCCGACTGGGCGGTGGAATCCGGCTTTTCGGCGATTCCAGCCCGCCACCCGGCCGTCGATCGTGTCATCCCAATTTCGTTGCGAAAACTCCGGACCGACCCTTTGACGCGGCGCAGCTGGCTCGATTTGTGGAACAGTCATCGAGCGCTACGCGCCCAATCCTACGATCTGATCCTGGATGCTCAAGGACTCTACAAAAGCGCAATTGTCAGCAGCTTGTGCCGCGGGCCGACTGCAGGGCTGTCGCGCATGTCGGCACGTGAACCCTTGGCGTCGCTGGCTTATCGCCATTGCATTGAGGTTCCGCGCCCCCTGCACGCTGTCGAGCGGGTTCGCCGGCTGTTTGCTGGGGCTTTGGGCTATTCCTACCCGTTCATGCCACCGGATTACGGCCTGCAGCGCCACGGCCAGGGGGATGCGCGTCGCCTGATCTTCCTGCATGGGACCACCTGGCAGAGTAAGCATTACCCCACCGAATCCTGGAAAATCCTGATCGCCTTGGCAGAAAAGCATGGCTACCGGGTGGCGCTACCCTGGGGAAATGATGCAGAAAAGGCACGCGCCGAAATACTGGCGCAGGCCGGTACACGCAGCGAGGTGCTGCCGGCAAGCACGCTTGATGGGCTCATGGAAATCCTGTCCCTGGCAGCCGGCGTGATCAGCGTTGACAGCGGTCTGGGCCACCTTGCCTGCGCCTTGGGTCGACCGGTGGTTGGGCTGTACGGCGCCACTGACAGTAGTCGCACGGGGCTTTACGGGGGGATGGGACAGAATCTGCAGGCCAATCTGCCGTGCTCCCCCTGCTTGAAGCGCGAGTGCCCCCAATTAGCCAAAGACGACCCCTCACCGACGCCGATCTGTTACCAGCGTCTCGAACCCGCTTTCGTCTGGTCCCGGCTGCAAAGGCAGATGAACCGCCGAATCGCAAGCGTGTATTGAGCAGCACCCATCACAAGGTCAGCGTGGGCTGATCCTTGTTCAGCGCACCGGCTAGGTATACCTCGATGCGTTTCTGGGTGGCACCCTCATCCTTCGCACTGAATTGCACACCGATCCCGGCGCGCCGCCGGTTCTGCGCGCCGGCGGGTGTGATCCACGCGACTTTCCCGGCCACGGCGATCCGTTCGCTATCGTCCATCAGGGTCAAGAGGAGCAGAACCTCGTCCCCAATTCGATACGGCTTGATGGTGGGATAGAACAGCCCCCCGTTTCGCAAGAACGGCATGTAGGCTTCATACAAGGCCGCCTTGTCCTTGATGGCGATATTGAGAATGCCCCCCGGAGAGGTCGATGTGTCAGCCATTGTTTGCATCCCTCAGATGGTCTGGCTGGCGGGCTCTTGATGTCTGAAATCCCGCAATCCCGTTGCCAACGGTACCAGCAGGCTCTCCAATAAGCCCAAGCGATTGGCAACACCGTGGGACAACCAGAGTCGGACCCGCCGGACATAGGTGGTATACGCCAGTACATCTTCGATATCGGCACGTGTGACGACATTCTGGATCCGGCTCGAAGCACCGTCGAGCAATACTGGAAAACGGTTCGGAGCCAGGATGCGAAGCCGTGCCCACTCCTCCCCCAGCCGGGCCATCCACAGACCAACCAATTCCAGCGGCTCTTCCTTTGCCCATCGGTTGGCGACCATCAGTGGATCGGTTGCCCCCACCAGAATTCCGGTGACCTCTCCCGCCAAGCAATCGAGCCGCTGCGTCACGTCCCCGTTCAAAAACTCCCGGATCTGAAGTGGCGCCCCACCTGAAAGGACGCGCAATCGCTGCATCGAGACCTCATCATCGGCGCACGGACCCAGCCAAGCCCGGACCTGATCCTCCGCGGGTATGGAAAAGTCCAGCCGCTGGCAGCGACTGAGCAGCGTGGGCATTATGGCCAGCGGCCGATCACTGACGAGCATCAGAACAACCCCTGCCCCGGGTTCTTCCAGCGTCTTCAATAAACTGTTGGCCGACTGGGGAGTCATGGCTTCGGCCGGGCGAATCACGGCAACCCGGAAGCGTCCCTGATGGGCGGTGTGGGCCAACGCTGTACACAACTCGCGGATCGCTTCGATGGAAATCTGCGTCTTGCCCGGCTGCGGTTCCAACAGATTGAAGTCGGGGTGAGAGCCGGCGCGCTGCAACAAACAACCCGCACAACGGCCGCACGGCAGGTGTTCGGCGTCCGGCTCAAGACACAACAGGCTGGCGGCAAGCCGCTGCGCGAAAGCACGCTTGCCCACCCCGGATGGGCCCGCCAGCAGATAGGCATGGGCCAGGCGGTCCTGCCGGCGTGCCTCCGCGAGCCGCTGCCAATGCCGCATCTGCCAGGGAAAAGGCGCCAACACTTCAGCCACCGGTGCCGCATCGAGCCGGCTGCTGTTCATGGTCGGCACGGATCGATCAGATCGCCCAGCGCCTCGACCAACAGGCGTTGCACGGCTTCGACCGAGCCACTCGCGTCGATCAACCGATAACCCGGCTGGCGAGCCCGCGCGAGATAAACGTCCCGAACCCGCTCGAAAAACCCATCATCCTCCTCTTCAATCCGGTCCACCGCCGCGCCGCGCCGCGCCGCGACCCGTCCCCGTCCGATCGCGACGGGTGCATCGAGCAGCAGAACGCGGTCAGGGTTGATGTGCCCCTGGATTCTTCGTTCCAGATCGGCGATCCATGCAGAATCGATCCCACGCCCTCCGCCTTGATAGGCATAGGTCGCATCGGTAAAACGGTCACAGATCACCCAGGCGCCTCGCACCAGCGCCGGTTCGATCACCTCCCGCAAGTGGCTGGCACGCGCAGCGAACAGCAGCAAGAGCTCACTCTCCGCTGGCATCCCGCCGCAACTCAGAAACAGCCCGCGAATCCCTTCGGCCAAGGGGGTGCCGCCCGGCTCCCGGGTCTGAACGACCTCGATACCGCGTGCGCGCAGCCATTCGCTGATAAACGGCAGATGCGTGCTCTTTCCGACACCTTCGGCCCCTTCAAGAGTGATGAAACGACCTCGTGCGGTCGGCATCATGGCGCATCTCCCCGACACAATCGACGTTGATAGCAATTGACGGCCCGGTTGTGTTCTTCGAGCGTCTCGGAAAACACATGCGTCCCGTCGCCGCGAGAGACGAAGAAGACCGCCCGTCCAGGCGCCGGATGTGCTGCAGCCTCCAGCGCGGCGCGGCCGACCAGGGCAATGGGGCCGGGCGGGAGTCCGCTGATCCGGTAGGTATTGTAGGGGTGATCCTGACGCAGGTGGGCCCGTGTGAGATTGCCATCGAAGTCGGCACCCAAGGCAAAAATCACGGTGGGATCCGTCTGCAGCGGCATCCCCAAACGCAGCCGTCGGATGAAGACCCCAGCAATCTGGGGTCGCTCCGAGCTCACGGCAGTTTCCTTCTCGATCAAAGAGGCCAGCGTCAGCAGCGCCTCAGGCGATTCCAGAGGCAAGTCGGCATCACGGGTGCGCCAGACCGACGCGAGTTCTTTTCGCAAACGACGATGGGCCTGCTCAAGCACGATCCAATCGGGGGTGCCTCGCGCGAACAAATACGTATCCGGGAAGAACTGGCCCTCCGGGGAGTGCCCAGGTCTGTCAAGCCTCGCCATCACGGATTCACCGCGCCAGTCATCGATGGTCTGTTCAAGCTCAGGATGGCCTTGGATGGCTTGCCGAACCTGCCGGAATGTCCATCCTTCCACCAGCGTGAGTCGGTGCAGACGGATGTCCCCATTGACCAATTGATCCAGCAATTTCTGTGGAGTCAGGCCGGGCATCAGCCGATACTCGCCGGCGCGGATTCGCCGCGTCTTTCCCTCCAGAACGGCCAACAGCATGAACGGCCATCGCCTGCCGAGCACCCCCTGCACCTCGAGTTCATGTGCAATGGCGGCAAATCCCTCGCCGGATGAAATCTCGATGGTCCGGGCGGTGACGACGCCCGGCAGCGGGGTGTGCTGATAATGCGCCATCAATCCCCATCCGGCGCCAATCGCCAACAGGCCAGCCGGGACCCACAGCGCCCCCAACAAAGCGAACCGCCGCAGCCATCCGACCGGCGGGCGAGACGGCGAACCGGTCATCTCGCATCCTCTGGTACAGGCCAGGGAAAACCGAACTCGCGCTGCAGGGCCCTGGTGACCGGCCCGGGCCTGAACATTCGGGACTCCAGTTGCCGGATGGGACGGATCCCCCGCACCGCGTTGCACACAAAGAGTTCATCGGCCCGATAACAATCCATCACCGATAGTGCTGTCTCCTCGACCGTCCACCCCAGCCGATGAGCAATCGCCATGATCCGCGCGCGCATGGTTCCGGCAATCCCACACTGCGTCAGGTTAGGCGTCGCCAACACCGCATCTTTGATCACAAACAGATTGCTCATGGTCCCGCCGATCACACGGCCCTCTGGATCCCGCATCAAGCCCTCGGCAATGCCGGCGTCGGTCCATTCGGCCCGTGCGCGAACTTGAGGGAGCCGGTTCAGATGCTTGATGCCGGCCAGATCCGGATCGGAGAACCAGAGTTGCCGGCACCATTTCACCCGAATGCCGCTTTCATAGTCATCCCGTAGCCACGCTGGTGCCGGCATGAGACTGACGATACGGCGCCAGGCAAATGGATCGGGGCGGGCATAACCGCGCGCCGTCCCGCCAACCGTCAGAATGATCTTGAGCACGGCCGGATCGGGTCCAATGGCACACAACCCGGCCCGATCCGCATTCAATCCGTCGATCGGCGGCGGCGGCAAACCCAAGGCCGAGCATCCCCGTGCCAGACGGTCCATGTGCAACGCCCAGCCCAAAGCCTGCCCGGATGCCACGAGTATGGTTTCGAAGAGGCCGTCCCCATAGCTCAATCCGCGGTCGGTAACCGGCACCGCATCCTGAGGGCGACCGTTTACCCAGCTCAGCATACCTCTGGCTCCAACGCCCGCAAGAGTCCTTCGGCCTTGACCCGTGTCTCCGCCAGTTCGCGCGCGGGATCGGAATCGGCAACGATTCCGCCGCCCGCCCGCAGGCTGATGCGGCGCCCCTTCAGCACGGCCGTGCGGATCAGGATATTGAAATCCATGCGACCATCCCGGCTGATATAGCCGATCGAACCCGTGTAAGGCCCGCGCGCCACACCTTCCAGTTCGGCAATGATTTCCATGCACCGTACTTTGGGGCAACCCGTGATGGTTCCACCGGGAAACAGTGCGCTCAACAGGGCCGCGACCCCGACCTCGGGACGCACCATCCCTTCAACTGCAGAAACGATGTGGTGCACATGAGCATAGGTTTCCACCTGCAGCCGCTCCACCACACGCACACTTCCAGGCTGACAGATCCGCCCCAGATCATTGCGTTCCAGATCCACCAGCATGACGTGCTCGGCACGCTCCTTGGGGTGAACGACCAGTTCCTCGGCCAACGCCCGATCTTCAGCCGGATCCTGCGCGCGTCGCCGGGTCCCGGCAATCGGACGCGTCTGAATCCAGGCGCCCGCACGCTGAAGCAACCGCTCCGGCGAACTGGACAATACAGCGCACTCGCCCCAACGCATCAACGCCGCGTAAGGTGCTGGGTTGCATTGTCGCAGCCGCGCGTACAGTGCCTCGGGCACAACGGGTGCGGAAAACTCGCCCTCCCAGAGACGGGACAAATTGGCCTGGAAAATATCGCCTTCTTGAATATAACGCTGGGCCCGTGCGATCGCCTCGAAGTGAAGCGACGGATCCGCTTCTTGGATGTGGCAGGCCGGGAGAACGGCTGCAGCCCGCGCGGGAGTATTGACCAAATCAGCCAGCAGGCGATCCACGTCACCGGACCGCTCGGCCACAGCCCATGTCTCACCCAGCACGTGGTCATGAATCAGTGCAGCAGGACAACGCCAGGCCAGTGCCATCGGGAGGCCATCATCGGCCGATCGGGGCAGCATCAGGCGCGGCTCGATCGCCCCAGCCAGTTCGTACCCCAGATAGACGACCCAACCCCCTTGGAATGGCAAGCCCGGTCGCTCGGCAAGCATCGGCTCGGCGCGGCAGGCGGCATCCAACTCCGCAAGAAAGCCTTCACCCCGCCCGTCCGCTTCCAGAACAACCTCGGGGAATGCCGGCAGGATATCGTAACGCCCCGTCAGGGGGTGAGAAGCGGCGCTTTCCAACAACACGGGATAATGGTCTGGAAAACGCGCCTGCAAAGCCAAAAGGTCAGGGCGGGTGGAGAGCCGCTGGTGATGAATCAATGACACCCCAGTCACCCGGAAACGCCCGGGTTTAGTCAACCCGTCTGAAAATCAGAGAGCCGTTCGTACCGCCGAACCCGAATGAGTTTGACAGCACCATCTCGAGCCGGGCTTCGCGGGCCTGATGCGGCACGAAGTCCAGGTCACACGCCGGATCCGGGTCATCGAGATTGATGGTCGGCGGGATGATCTGATCGCGCAGCGCAAGAATGGAGAACGCGGCCTCCACCGCACCCGCCGCACCGAGCATATGTCCGGTCATCGACTTGGTCGAACTCACCGCCACGGTTCGGGCATGTGGGCCGAATGCACGTTTGATGGCTTCGGTTTCTGCCACATCACCTGCTGGAGTCGAGGTGCCATGCGCGTTGATATAGCCAATAGCCTCGGGCGCAACTTTCGCGTCGCGCAGCGCATTGACCATGCACCGTGCGGCGCCCTCGCCGCCTTCGCTGGGCTGGGTAATGTGATGCGCATCGGCGCTCATACCGAAACCGATCAGCTCCGCATAGATCGTTGCACCACGGGCCTGCGCGCTTTCATACGCTTCGAGAACCAGCACACCGGCTCCGTCGCCCATGACGAACCCGTCACGATCCTTGTCGAACGGACGACTCGCCCGCATCGGCTCATCGTTACGCGCCGACAAGGCACGCGCGGCACAGAATCCGCCCAATGAGATCGGTGTCGCCGACATTTCCGCACCACCTGCGAGCATGATGTCGGCATCTCCGGCCTGAATCAGGCGCGCCGCCAAACCGATGTTGTGCGCGCCACTGGTGCAAGCAGTCACCACGGCGAGATTGGGACCTTTCAAGCCATGCATGATGGAGAGGTTTCCGGACACCATGTTGATGATGCTGGATGGAACGAAGAACGGCGAAATCTTTCGCGGCGAGTACTCGCTTTCCAAGAACGCGAGATGGTTTTTCTCGATCCCCTCGATTCCGCCAATCCCGGATCCGATAGACACCCCAATGCGCTCAGCATTGTCGGGCGTTACTTCCAGGCGGGCGTCCTGAATCGCCTCCTGCGCCGCTGCTATACCGTACTGGATGAACGTATCCATACGGCGGGCATCCTTGCTCGACATGTAACGCGTTGGATCGAAGTCTCGGACCTGCCCCCCAATCCGGGTCGGAAATTTGGAAAGGTCGAAGTCAACATCCAATGGCCCGATGCCACTCGTCCCGGTCACAATGGCCGACCAAGTCGACGCGGTATCCAACCCCAGCGGGGTCACCATACCCAGGCCAGTCACAACAACGCGGCGCTTATCCATGCGGAACCCGTCTCCATTAGTTCGCAAAAAACCGTCACCGGACGGGTGACGGCTTTTTGCGGGCTGCGAAAGGATGGGATCAGGATCAATCGGCCAGATGGGCCTTGATATAATCGATGGCTTGTCCCACAGTCGTCAGCTTCTCCGCTTCCTCGTCGGGGATCTCGCATTCGAACTCTTCTTCCAGGGCCATCACCAGCTCAACGGTGTCCAGCGAGTCGGCGCCGAGATCATCAACGAAGTGGGCTTCAGCGCTCACTTCCTCTTCCTTGACCCCCAGCTGTTCAACGATGATCTTCTTGACCCGTTCTTCAATGCTGCTCATTTTCCTTGAATCCTCTCGATTTGCCCGCGGATACCGGCGTGCGGGCGCCATTGTAATGAAAGGCAATGGATCTGTCACCGCCATCGGCAAGACGGTCAGATCATGTACAAACCACCATTAACGTGAAGCGTCTCGCCAGTAATGTAACCGGCGGCATCGGATGCCAGGAAAGCAACGGCCTGCGCCACTTCCTGTGCAGACCCGAGTCGTCCGAGGGCGACCTGGGAAAGAATTGCCGAGCGCTGCGCTTCATTGAGCGCGTCGGTCATGTCGGTTGCGATGAATCCAGGAGCCACCACATTGACGGTGACCCCCCGCGAGCCGACCTCGCGCGCCAGCGACTTCGAAAACCCGATGATTCCGGCCTTTGCAGCGGCATAGTTGCTCTGGCCGGCATTACCCATTACGCCCACCACCGACGCGATGCTGACGATGCGCCCCCAGCGGGCCTTCATCATCGGACGCAAACAGGCCTGGGACAGGCGGTAGACCGAAGTCAGATTGGTGGCAATGATGTCATCCCACTCCGCATCCTTCATTCGCATCAACAGATTGTCGCGGGTAATCCCGGCATTGTTGACCAGGACTGCCGGCTCTCCGGCCTCGCTCTTGAGTGAATCCATCAGCGCCTGAACCGAATCGGGATCGGTCACATTCAACACCCGGCCCGACCCCCTGCCGCAATGCTGCTGGAGATCCGCCTCGATCCGTGCTGCCCCTTCGCTGCTGGTCGCGGTCCCGACGACATGCAGACCGCTCGCGCCGAGTTCGCGCGCAATGGCCTGACCAATCCCCCGGGACGCCCCGGTCACCAATGCGATACGTGTCTCGCTCATCCGTTCACATCTCCAACGCCGCGTTCAGCGCCTTGGCAAGCGACTCCGGATCGAACACCGGCAGGAAATTGGCATCCCGCTCAATGCGTTTTCCGAGGCCGCTCAAGACCTTTCCAGGGCCGGGCTCGATCACCAACGCCAGGCCATCGGCAGTCATCGCCCGGATCACATCGACCCAGCGCACGGGCCGATGGAGCTGCTGCACCAAGGCCGTTCGAATCGCCTGCGGATCCGTACGCGGACGCGCATCCACATTATGGATCACGGGCACCTTCGGCGCCCGGATCTCGATTTTGTCCAACTCGCTGGCGAGATGTCCGGCGGCAGGCTCCATCAGCGCGCAGTGAGACGGCACACTGACCGGAAGAATCATTGCCTTCTTGGCCCGCCGTGCCTGAGCGGCAGCAATTGCCCGCTCCACGGCCGCACGATGACCGGCAATCACCACCTGACCCGGCGAGTTGAAATTCACTGGTTCCACGACCTGGCCATCGGCCGCCTCGGCGCAGGCCGCAGCGACCTGGGCATCGTCCAGACCCAGAATCGCTGCCATGGCGCCCTCGCCAACAGCGACGGCCTCCTGCATCAGCTCGCCGCGCCGTGCCACGATACGGACGGCATCGTCGAATGCCATCGCCTCGGCACAAACCAGCGCCGTGTATTCACCCAGGCTGTGCCCGGCCATCACCCGTGCAGCCGGACCGTTCTCGCTGCGCCAGACGCGCCACGCTGCCACGCCAGCCGTCAGCAGCGCGGGCTGGGTGATCGCCGTTTGATTGAGCTTTTCATCCGGGCCATTCTGCACCAGCGCCCACAGATCGTACCCAAGAAGGCCGCTGGCCTCGTCGAAACACGACCGCACCTCGGTAAATTCCTCCGCCAGTGCAGCCAGCATCCCTACCGACTGGGATCCCTGTCCCGGAAAAATCACACCGATCGACATGCTGTATTTCCGTCCTGTATGTACTCATTGCCGATCCCGAAACCGACGTTTCGGGCCATTCGGCGCGCATCCTACCATGGGGCGCGAAAGCGGCAACACCCACGGCACTTCGGATTCTTCCGCATTAAACGGGCGTGGATGGGGAGCGATGGCGCGCCTGGTTTTGCTGGTAAACTTGCCGGCATGAGCCAACCGGAACGCGACTCGCCCGAAGTTTGGAAACCCCATGTCACCGTCGCCGCCATCGTGCCGCACGAGGGGCGGTTTCTGATCGTCGAGGAAACAGGACGCGAAGACGCCGTATTCAATCAGCCAGCCGGGCATCTCGAACCGGGCGAGAGTCTGATCGATGCCGTCGTCCGGGAAACCCTGGAAGAAACCGGCTACCGATTCCAGCCTCATGGCATCGTCGCACTTTACCTGTGGCGTCCCGATGCGGCCAGCGACCGAACGATCCTGCGCGTGAATTTCTGGGGCGAGGCCTTGGACCAGGTACACGAAGCGCCGCTGGATGCCGATATCATCGCGACCCACTGGCTCAGCAAGGATGAACTGCGCGCCCGGCACGCGCGCCTGCGTAGCCCGTTGGTACTTCGCGCTGTCACCGATTTCGAGCAAGGACTCCACCTGCCACTCGATGCAGTGTTCGATCTGATCGGCGATCCGCCCGTCGAAGAGGCCGTGCCTGGTGCCTGAGCGTCCCCTGGTCATTGTCGGCCTGTCGGGTGGGGTCGACAGCTCGGTTGCCGCCCTGCGGCTGCTGGAGGCGGGTTATCACGTCGAGGGACTCTTCATGTTCAACTGGGAGGATCCGCAAAGTGATTGCGACGCCGCCCGGGACTACCAGGACGCCCGCAGCGTCTGTGAAGAACTGGATATTCCCCTCCACCGGGTCAGCTTCGCAGCCGAGTACCGCGCGCAAGTGTTTCAGTATTTTCTTGATGAATATGCAGCCGGGCGCACCCCCAACCCCGACATCCTGTGCAATCGCGAAATCAAGTTTCGACATTTTCTGCATCATGCCCGCAGACTCGGCGCCGACTGGATCGCCACCGGACACTACGCCCGGGTAATGCACACCGCGACGGGTGCACGGCTGCTGACTGCTGCGGATCGGGACAAGGATCAGACCTATTTCCTCCATGCGATCGACCCCGAAGCATTGGCGTGTACCCTGTTTCCGCTGGGAGAGCTGACCAAGCCCGAAGTGCGTCGCATCGCTGAGGATGCCGGCTTTCGAACCGCCCGCAAAAAGGACAGCACCGGCATCTGCTTCATCGGTGAGCGTGACTTCAATGCGTTTCTGACCCGCTACCTCCCCACCCAACCCGGCATCATGGTCGATCCCGATGGCCGTGAGCTCGGCACGCATCAGGGGTTGATGTTCTATACCCTGGGTCAACGCAAGGGGCTCGGCCTGGGGGGCAGCCGGACCGGCACCGATTCACCGTGGTATGTGCTGGACAAGGACCTTGCCTGCAACCGGCTCATCGTGGGCCAGAATCGGGATCACCCACGCCTGCTCTCCACGACACTGTGGACCGAACGCCCACACTGGCTTGTGCCCGATCCAACGCCGGAACGGTTGAACCTGCAAGCCAAGGTGCGCTACCGCCAGAAGGCGCAAGGCTGCCGAATCCGGCCCGAGAACGGTGGCCTGCGTGTCGACTTCGATCACCCTCAATGGGCCGTCACACCCGGCCAATCCGTGGTCTTCTATGCCCAGGAACAGTGCCTGGGCGGTGCGGTGATCCGTGACCGGCGCTCCCTGGATCACGCAGTTCCCCTGATGGAATCTGATGCATGAACGCAACTTCAACCGATCGTTTGCTGGCCTTGGCCGGCGTTTTCCAGGCCGTGGCCCTCGTCGACCAGCTCGCACATCGCGGTCGCAGCGGCGTCGATGAGACTGCATTGAAAGCCAGCATCGGCAGCCTTTATGAAACCGATCCCGCGAATGTCGCCGCCGTGTACGGCGGCATGGACGGCGTTCGACTGGGGCTCAAATCGCTGATCGAGCATCTGGGACGACGCGGTATGGACCCCCAACACCCAATTGCCTACTACGTCGCCTGCAGCATGTTTCTGGAAGGACGGATCCACCGCAGCAATACACTGGTGCAGCGCCTGACCGACGGGATTTCCACTGCGATTGCCAAAGCCCCGATGTTCGGCACCGACGGCGAACGCACGCTTGCCCACCTGGCCGAGGTTTATCAGCAAACCGCCGGGGAGGCGGGACCGCGCATCGTGGTGCGCGGCGCACCTGAGCAAATCAAGATCGCGGGCGCTGCCGATCTGATTCGCACCCTGTTGCTGGCTGCCATCCGCTCGGCCTGGTTATGGCGTCAATGTGGGGGGCGGCGGCTGACGTTGTTGTTACAAAGCCGCCGCTTGCGCCAAGAGGCTGGAGAACTGCTCGTCCGCCTGAATCGCGATCATTCCTGATCCATGGAGCGCTCTGAAGCATTTCGCTATAATCCGCCCCACTCAAGGTGCTGACCTCGGGTTGACGGTGGTTTCCAGCCTTCCGATCCCCAAGCCGCGCCGAATCCCTGCCCATGCCGCCGCATCCGCGCGCCCGAAGGACGCCCCGCACGGCATTCAGGCGCATTGGACTCTTGTCCGGCAGTATGCCGCCAACCTTTTGGGAGAATCAGTGATGACCGACAGCTATAATGCACGCTCCAGCTTGCAGGTGGGAGATCGTCGCTACGACATCTACCGCCTTGACGCCGTACCCGGCGACAAACTGGCCAAGCTGCCCTATTCCCTGAAAATCCTCCTTGAAAACCTGCTTCGCACCGAGGACGGTGTCAATATCACCCGCGCCGATATCGATGCGCTCCTGAACTGGAATCCCAAGGCCGAGCCAGACACCGAAATCGCCTTCACGCCGGCGCGTGTGGTGTTGCAGGATTTCACCGGCGTGCCCTGCGTGGTCGATCTGGCCGCCATGCGCGATGCCATGAAAGCCCTGGGCGGCGACCCCAACAAGATCAATCCGCTCTCCCCAGCTGAACTGGTCATCGACCACTCGGTGATGGTCGACGAATTCGGCCGCCCTGATGCTGCCGAGCTCAATGCCAAGATCGAGTTCGAGCGTAACCAGGAACGCTATCGCTTTCTGCGCTGGGGCCAGACTGCGCTGTCCAATTTTCGCGTGGTGCCGCCGGACACCGGCATCGTGCACCAGGTCAACCTCGAGTATCTCGCCCGCGTGGTCTTTACCCGAGAGGAAAACGGCCAGGCCGTCGCCTACCCGGACACCGTGGTCGGCACCGACTCGCACACCACCATGATCAATGGCGTCGGCGTACTGGGCTGGGGCGTGGGGGGCATCGAGGCCGAAGCGGCCATGCTCGGCCAGCCGATTTCCATGTTGATTCCGCAGGTCGTCGGCTTCCGACTGACCGGCAAGCTGGCCGAAGGCGCCACCGCGACCGATCTGGTCCTCACCATTACCCAGATGCTGCGCAAAAAGGGTGTGGTCGGCAAGTTTGTCGAATTCTTCGGCCCCGGGCTGGAACACCTGCCATTGGCCGATCGGGCCACCATCGCCAATATGGCCCCTGAATACGGCGCCACCTGCGGCATCTTCCCGATCGACCAGGAAACGCTGAACTACCTCAACCTGTCTGGCCGCAGCGCCGAGCAGGTCGCGCTGGTGGAAGCCTATGCCAAGGCGCAGGGTCTGTGGCGGGACCCGACCGTTGAAGCCGCGTACAGCGACGTCCTGGAACTGGACATGTCCACAGTCGTCCCCAGTCTGGCTGGCCCCAAGCGTCCCCAGGATCGGGTCACCCTGGCCGACATGAAGTCCGCTTACCAGAACGCACTCGAGCCGCTCGTCGAAACGCGTAACGCCAAGAATGGCGCCACCGCCAATTTCGAGGGCGAAGGCGGCAGCACGGCTATTGGCGCACCAGCCACCCAACAGGTCCCAGGTGAAGCCGCGGTTTCCTATAAATCGAACGAATTCATGCTCAAAGATGGCGCCGTGGTGATTGCCGCCATCACCTCCTGCACCAACACCTCCAACCCCGCGGTGTTGATGGCCGCCGGCCTCCTGGCCCGCAACGCCGTCGCCAAGGGACTCAACGTGCAGCCCTGGGTAAAGACCTCGCTGGCGCCCGGGTCGCTGGTGGTCACCTCATACCTGCAGAAAGCCGGCCTTCTGGGCGACCTCGAAGCACTCGGTTTCAACGTCGTCGGTTACGGCTGCACCACCTGCATCGGCAATTCCGGCCCCCTGCCCGAACCCATCGGCAAGGCAATCCAGGAGCATGATCTGGTGGCCTGTTCAGTCCTGTCGGGGAACCGCAACTTCGAAGGTCGCGTGCATCCCGATGTACGCATGAACTTCCTGGCGTCCCCGCCCCTGGTGGTGGCCTACGCCATCGCCGGCAGCGTGAACGTGGACCTCTACAAGGAACCGCTCGGCAAGGGCAAGGACGGTCAAGACGTTTTCCTGAAGGACATCTGGCCCAGCAATGGCGATGTCGCTGCCGCAATCGCTGCTCATGTGGACTCGGCGATGTTCCAGTCGTCCTACGCCAGTGTATTCAAGGGCGACAGCCGCTGGAACAGCCTCGAGGTGCCGCAGGGCGATCTCTACGGCTGGAGCGCCGATTCGACCTATGTGCAGAATCCGCCCTACTTCCAGGGCATGACCATGTCCACACGAACCATCGAGGACGTGAAGGCGGCTCGCGCCCTGGCGGTCCTGGGCGACTCCATTACGACCGACCACATCTCCCCGGCCGGTTCGATCAAGGCAAACAGCCCAGCGGGCCACTATCTGGTCAACCATGGCGTTGAGCCCAAGGACTTCAACTCCTATGGTTCACGCCGCGGTAATCACGAAGTGATGATGCGCGGAACGTTCGCCAACATCCGCCTGCGCAACAAGCTGGTGCCTGGCGTCGAAGGCGGCATGACCCGCTATCTGCCCACCGACGAGCCGATGTCGATCTACGATGCCGCCATGAAATACCAGGCCGACGGGACGCCGCTGGTCATCCTGGCCGGCAAGGAGTATGGCACCGGTTCGTCGCGTGACTGGGCGGCCAAGGGCACCATGCTGCTGGGCGTCAAGGCCGTGATCGCCGAGAGCTTCGAGCGCATTCATCGCTCCAATCTCGTGGGCATGGGCGTGCTGCCACTGCAGTTCGTCGAAGGCGAGAATGCCGAGAGCCTGGGGCTGAGCGGTGAGGAAACCTTCGAAATCCTGGGCGTCAGCAAGGGTGCGCGCGAAGTCACCGTCGAGGCCAAAGCCGCCGACGGCGCAACGCGCCGCTTCACCGCGCGGCTGCGCATCGATACGCCCAAGGAGTGGGACTACTACGAGCACGGCGGCATTCTCCAGTACGTGCTGCGCTCGCTGGCCAAGGCTGCCTGAAGCCCCATCGGGCCTCAGGCATTCCAAGCCTGTTCGCGACACCGTCGCGGACAGGCTTTTTTATTCAGTCCGCAGCCAGACGCCCATAGCGAATCAAATCCGGGCGCCAGCGGCGCTGCCAATCGCCGAACAGGGCATCCTCGTCCACCCGCCAGCTCCAATTCGCCGTCACGGTCCCTGGCGTGTTCATGCGCGCCTCGTCGTCCAGGCCCAGCAAATCCTGTAATGCGAGGATGGTCAGGCACGCAACGCTGGCCAGCGCCATGCGAATCAGGCCTTCGGGCATCGAGGCGCTTTCGCAACCGAGATAGCCCCGGATGTCGGCCTGGCGGGACTCTGGCAATGCCCGCCACCAGCCGGTCAGCGTGGGATTGTCGTGAGTGCCCGGATAGGCGACCGTCATGGGCTCGAAGTTGTGGGGCAGGTAGGGATTTTCGGCATCGCTGTCGAAGGCGAATTGCAGCACACGCATTCCGGGCATATGCGCTGCCAGGCGCAAGGCGTCCACTTCCGGTGTGATCAGACCTAGGTCTTCCGCCACCAGGGCCTGTGGCCCCAACGTGGTCTCTATGGCATGAAACAGCGCCAGACCGGGTCCCGGTTCCCACGCCCCTTCCACCGCATTGGGCGCGCCCGCCGGGACCGCCCAGGCTGCTTCGAAGCCTCGGAAATGATCGATGCGGATCAGGTCGAACCACTCCCGCTGACGGCGAATCCGGTCGATCCACCAGCGATAACCACGCGCTGCCAGCACATCCCAGCGATAGTGCGGCATGTTCCACAACTGTCCCTCGGCCGAGAAGTAATCCGGTGGCACACCCGCCACACGGGTCATCTGCCCCGCTTCGTCCAGATGGAACAACTCGCGATGCGCCCAAACGTCGGCACTGTCATGCGCGACGAAAATGGGCAGATCGCCGAACAGCAAGATCCCTTTTTCTCCAGCCCGCTCATGGATCGACTTCCACTGCCGGTCGAAGTAGAACTGGGCCACACGGGTCCGTTCGATCGGCCGACTGTGCGCCAGACGGGCCTCATCGAGTTGCTCGGGATGACGATCACGCAGCGGGACCGGCCAGGCGTGCCATGGCGTCCCCTGCTCGGCTTTGATCGCCTGATACAAGGCGAAGTCATCGAGCCAATAGGCCTGCGTGGCGCAAAACGTCTCGAACTGCCATCGCAGGTCACCGTCTGCCATGACCGAGCCGACGACAGCGTCCCACTGATCGGCGGTCAAGTCCGCCGCCGCTTCGCCCTGCCAGTCCGGCAGGCCGGTCGGATCGATCAGGCGCTCGTGGCCGGCAAAGACCGAACAGGATTGGTAGGGACTACCCAGACTGTCGGGCGGGCATAAAGGCAAGGTTTGCCACAAGCGAAAACCGGATGCCGCCAGAACATCGACCCACTGGTGGGCGATGGATCCGAGCCTGCCGATGGGACCGGGGCCGGGGAATGAGGAAGGATGCAGCAGGATGCCCGCCCGCCGCTCGCTGAAGAACGGATGAGTTGAGCTGGATTGGTCAATCATGTGCCTCCCCGCATGGTTGATCCGCTACCGTCTGCCAACCCTTGCGCGAAGGGTCGGGTCAAATCGTCGGGAACCGCCTCGCCCAGAATCTGATAGAGCGCCGCAAGGTGGAGGCGGAACAGCCGCTCGAACTGGGCGACATTGCTGGCCGAATTGTCCCCGCCAAGCCACCAGAACCAGTCCGACGCCTCACAGTGCCCCAACTGGCGCCTTGCCGCCTCTGCCTCGGTCGGCGTCAACCGGCCCTCGCTCATGACGCGATCAAAAGCTCCTTTTGCCTCGACCAACATGTCCCAGGCGCGGTTTTTGTCTCGATCCCCGATCCAAATGGAAAAATCACCATATACCCAGCTCCCGGGAACGAGGCGGTCCAGTGGTGCAATCGTCTCCGCGTGCATACTGTCCAGCAAACGGCTGAAGGTCGTGAGCCGCAAGCGCGGATGCGCGGCCAGGCGCCGATACAGTGCCGAGAGGAAATAGTACGCATTGGCCGGATAATACTCCCAGGCATTCTCGCCATCGAGAATGATGGAGACCACGCGCCCCGACGGCGAGTCCTCGTCCGCCAGGCGTTCCAACTCGTGGATCAGATTGGCAACGGCATCGTCGCCATGCCAGTTGCGATACCGAAACCCAATGCGGTCGGAAAGATCATCGTCCCGAAAAAAGCACACCGGGCCATCAGTCAATTGATATGGCTGATGCAGCTGACGGGACGATGGATGATCGGTGTGCAAGGAATGGCGCAGAACACCCTGGCCGGTCGCGATCCAGCGAAAGCCGTTTTCATGCAGCAATGCCGCCGTCCGCGGACAGACGCCGCCTTCGGCAGGCCAGGCGCCGACGGGGTCAATACCGAAATGGCGATGGAACACGGCTTTGGCTTCACGAATTTGCCACTGCGCACGCGCCTCACCGCCGGGATAAGCCGGCGACAGCGGAAGCGGTGCCTGCGGACGGGTCTGCTGGGCGGCTTTGAAGTCGAGCAAGAGCGGCAAGATGGGATGACTGTACGGGGTCACCGACAATTCGATCCGTCCTGACTCGGCCAGTCGGCGGTAGCGAGGAATGATCGATGCCATGAGCTCTGCCATGAGTCCGATCAGCAACAGTCGATCGGCCATGCTGTAGTGGCCGCCCTGCTCGATCAGCCGCTGTGCCCGGGGATCCGTGCGGCGAACCGTTTCGCCCAGCCATGCCAAGTGGTACCAGACCAGAAGATCCGTCAGGAACTGATCCGACAGATAGCCGAGGGCGGCAGGGTGCTGATCGAGCACCCAATCGGCCAACCGAGCCAAGCGTCGATACGGCGTGAATCGTTCGATCACCTGCGTCCGATCAATGCGCAGAGCCGCTTGAATCAGCACCAACCGCTGACGTGGCTCCACCGGAAGCACCGGCCCCGCCAGCGCGGCAAGCAAGGGGTCGCGCAAGCCATCACGGCCGACTGCCGCAAGCTGCAACTGTTCGGTGTAGTCGGCGATCTGTTCAAGGAGCGTCGGCGTGAAATTGACCACGGCCTGCGCGTGCGGCTCGGCTTCCAGATGCGCCACCATGTCGACGTAATCCTTGATCCCGTGAAGATAGGTCCACGGTGCTTCATAGTGACGCTGAATTGGATCCTGGTAGCTGGGTTGATGCATGTGCCAATAGAGTACGACCGGCAGTGGTGCCCTATCGGACATAAGGCAGCTCCTGATGCAGCATTTCCGGCGTCACCAGGACCACGCCGCCGTCGGTGACATGAAAACGCCGCGCATCCTCGGCCGGATCTTCACCGATGACGGTTCCCGGAGGGAGATGGCAGCCGGTCTCGATCACCGCGCGCTGCACCAGACAATCGGGGCCGATCACGGCGCGCGGCAGCACCACGGTATCCTTGATCAACGTGCGCTCCGCGACCAGCACATTGGAAAAGAGCAGTGAGTGACGCACCACGGCGCCCGAGACGATGCAGCCGCCCGAGAGCATGGAATCGATGGCGATGCCGCGACGATCCTCATCATCGAAGACGAATTTGGCGGGCGGCGCCTGCTCTTGATAGGTCCAAATCGGCCAGGTGTCGTCGTACAGATCGAGCTCCGGCGTGACGCCGATCAGCTCCATGTTCGCGGCCCAGTAGCTGTCGATCGTGCCGACATCGCGCCAGTACGCCTGCTTGCTCTGGGCGTTGTCGCGGAACGGAAAGGCGAAAACCCGATGGCCCTCACGTACGCCATGCGGCAGGATATCCTTGCCGAAGTCATGCGCCGAATCCGGATTCGCGCCGTCCTCGGCGAGCATGCGCAGCAGGTAGTCGGTATTGAAGACATAGATGCCCATGGAGGCCAGCGCGTGATCCGGATCGCCTGGAATCGCAGGTGGATCAAGCGGCTTCTCCACAAAGCTCTTCACCTGACCCTCAGCCGTGACATCCATCACCCCGAACGCTTGTGCCTCCATCCGCGGTACTTCCAGACAGGCAACCGTGACGTCGGCTTCACAACTGACGTGAAACCCCAGCATGGTGCCGTAGTCCATTTTGTAGACATGGTCTCCACCGAGCACGAGAACATAGCGCGGTCGATGGGTGCGAATGATTTCGATGTTCTGATACACCGCGTCGGCAGTGCCCTTGTACCAGGCTTCGCCGTGACGCTGCTGGGCGGGCAGGATCTCGATGAATTCACCGAACTCCCCGCGCAAAAAGCCCCACCCCTGCTGCAGGTGCCGGATGAGGGAATGCGCCATGTATTGCGTGACCACCCCGACACGGCGAATCCCCGAATTGATGCAATTGGACAGCGGAAAATCAATGATTCGAAACTTGCCGCCAAAGGGAACTGCGGGCTTGGCCCGATGACTGGTGAGTTCGCCAAGGCGACTGCCTCGACCGCCAGCCAGAATCAATGCCAAAGTGTCCTTGGTCACGATACTGATAAAGCGCTGGGAGGGTTCGATCTGCATGAGTTCTCCACAGGTAGAGGATGCGGTTGCCGATGCACCCCAAGTTTTACATCGGCTGACATCAGCGGTTTTGCTTTACATCATGACAAAGTTTCCTGACTGGAGTTCGACTTCCACGAATCGTGTGAGCACAAAGGTTTCGGCGCGGGGGTAGTTATCCGCTATCCTGCCGGCATCTGTATCACACGATTGTGTGTTCAGCAGATACCATGCCAGAAATTTCTGCTGGCCGATCCGGCAACCGCCATCCGGCCTTTGATGGCATTCTTGTCGCCTATCTCCGTTGGCACTCATTGGAGTCGGTATGCCCACGCGCGCATTGAACCCGTTGAATTCCATTCTTGCCGAAGACCTGCGCCTGCTGCTGGAACAGCGCCACCACAACCCAGGGGCGATCCTGGGTCGACATCTGGACGGCGCTCAGTGCACGGTCCGCATCCGTATCCCGGGAGCCCGGGCCGCCTGGCTGTTGCCAAGCAAGGACCCGATGACACGCTGGGACGACACTGATCTGTTTTTCTGGAAGGGTCCGACCGAGCATCTGCCTGTCCACTACACCTACCAGTGGGAAGACGAAAGCGGTGCCGTGCAGGAACGCACGGATGCCTATACGTTTCCGCTCCTGCTGTCGGATGAAGCCCTCGGGCAGTTCCATCATGGCAAACACCTGCATGTCTGGCAGATGCTGGGCGCCCATATCCAGACGATCGATGGCATCCGGGGTACGCTGTTCGCCGTGTGGGCGCCCAATGCCGAGCGCGTCAGCGTGGTCGGCGACTTCAATGACTGGGACGGCCGCATCCATCCCATGCATAATCGCGGTTACACCGGGGTTTGGGAGCTGTTCATTCCGGAAGTGTCCGAAGGCTGTCTGTACAAGTTCGAGATCCGCAGCCGTCCGCACAGCACGCTGTTGGTCAAGACGGATCCCTACGGCCGAGCTTTCGAAATGCGGCCCGGAACTGCGGCCCGGGTTTGCGGGTCCAGTATGTATCGATGGCGTGACAGCGACTGGATGAGCCAGCGCGACGGCTGGCAGCACAAGCCTATTTCTATCTATGAAGTGCATCTTGGATCGTGGCGTCGGCACGCGGACGGGCGCTTTCTGGATTACCGCGAGCTGGCCGACGAATTGATCCCCTACGTGCAGCAGCTGGGTTTTACCCACATCGAACTGCTGCCCATCACCGAGCATCCACTGGATGCCTCCTGGGGCTACCAGACGACCGGCTTTTTCGCACCCACCAGCCGGCATGGCGATCCGGATGGATTACGGGAATTTGTGGACCGGTGCCACCAGGCGGGAATCGGCGTGTATCTGGATTGGGTTCCGGGCCACTTTCCCCGGGATGGTTTCGGCTTGGCCCGCTTCGATGGCAGCGCGCTCTACGAACACGAAGACTGGCGCCGCGGCGAACATCGGGAATGGGGAACACTCGTGTTCAACTATGCGCGCAACGAAGTGCGCGGCTTCCTGATTTCCAGTGCACTGTACTGGCTCGAAGAGTTCCATATCGACGGCCTGCGCGTCGATGCCGTGGCCTCCATGCTTTATCTGGATTATTCACGTGGACCCGGGGAATGGCTGCCCAATCGCCATGGGGGCAACGAACATCTGGAAGCAGTCGACTTTCTTCGCGAGCTGAATACCGTTACCCACCGCGAGGCACCGGGCTCGGTCACGATTGCGGAGGAATCCACTGCCTGGCCGCAGGTCACGCGCCCCACCTATGTGGGCGGACTGGGGTTCTCCATGAAATGGAACATGGGCTGGATGCATGACACCTTGCGCTACATGAGCAAGGACCCGATCTATCGCCATTACGAACACCAGGATCTGACCTTCGGCCTGCTCTACGCCTTCAGCGAAAATTTTGTCCTGCCCTTTTCCCATGATGAAGTCGTGCATGGCAAAGGCTCGATGTGGCAGAAGATGCCCGGAGATGAATGGCAAAAGATGGCCAATCTGCGCCTGCTCTACACTTACATGCTGACCTACCCGGGAAAGAAGCTGCTGTTCATGGGCAGCGAGATGGCTCAGCCTTGGGAATGGCGCCATGACGAATCCCTGCCATGGGATCAGCAGGCCGATCCGCGCCGCCAGGGCCTCATGCGCCTGCTCGGTGATCTGAACCGGCTCTACCGTGAGTGGCCCGCCTTGCATGGACAGGACTTTGCCGCGGACGGATTTTCCTGGATTGATTGTCACGACGCGGCACAATCAGTGATCGCTTATCGGCGCATGTGTGGCCCCGACGAAGTCGTCGTCGTGCTCAACTTCACGCCGATTCCGCGGGCCGGCTACCGTGTCGGCGTCCCGCGTGCCGGATGGTATCGGGAGGTCTTGAACTCGGACGCCGAAATCTATGGGGGCAGCAACCGAGGCAATGCGGGCGGCGTCGCCAGCGATGCCCTGCCCTGGATGGATCATCCCCATTCACTGTCAGTGACCCTTCCGCCGCTGGGTGGCATCATCCTGCGCCACACTGGATCGGCGTCATGAGCGGCGCCAAGCGACCGGTCCGGGCTGTGCGGGCACTGAAGGTTCTGTTCGTCGCCAGCGAGATGGCTCCGCTCATCAAGACCGGGGGACTTGCGGATGTGGCCGGTGGGCTACCGGCTGCCTTGGCGGCGCTGGGTGTGGATGTCCGGGTCTTGATCCCTGCCTATCACGACCTTGCCAGCCCTCGAAAGTCCTGGAAACCGGAATCCCGTTTCTCACCGCCGCCAGGCATGGCCGACTGCCAGCTGCACATCTTGCCCGCCAAGGTCCTCGGTGTGCCGGTTTGGTTACTGGACAGCCCCGGCTTCAGCGACCGGCCCGGCAACCCCTATCTGGATGAGGGGGGACGCGACTGGCCCGACAACGCGCAACGCTTCAACCGGCTTTGCCGCGTCGCAGCGCGCCTCGCCGCCGGCCGAGCTGGTCTGTCCTGGAAACCTGACCTCGTCCACGCCAATGACTGGCAGACGGGCTTGATCCCCGTATGGATGTTGCTCGAACGTGTGGCGCAGCCGGTGCTGTTCACCATTCACAATCTGCAATATCGCGGCGATTTCCCGCCCGGGATCCTGAATGAACTGGGTTTGCCGTTCTGGCTCCATCATGCCGATGCACTCGAATTCTACGGCCAGACGAGCCTGATCAAGGGAGGGCTGGTCTTTGCCGATGCGCTGAGCACCGTCAGCCCCACCTACGCCGAGGAAATCCAGACCCCAGCCTTGGGCGAAGGGCTTGATGGACTGCTCCGGCACCGCCGGGCCGTCCTGCATGGGGTGCTCAATGGCATCGATACCGCGCTCTGGGATCCTGTCGGCGATCCACACCTCCCCGCGCACTACGATGCCGACGATCTGACCGGAAAAGCCGCGATCAAACGCGCCCTTCAAGCCGAAATGGGCCTGACGGTTCAGGCTGATATCCCTCTGTTGGGATTCATCGCCAGGCTGGTTCCGCAAAAGGGAATCGATCTGATTCTGGACATCCTGCCCGAACTCGTTCGCTTGCCCGTCCAGCTGGCATTTCTGGGATCCGGGATGCCTGAACTGGAAGCACGCCTTCAACAGGCGTGCGCGCAACTGCCGGGATATGTCGCCTGCCGAATCGGTTTCGATGAAAGGCTGGCCCATCGCATCGAGGCCGGCTGCGACCTGTTCCTCATGCCATCGCGCTTCGAACCATGCGGCCTGAATCAGCTCTACAGTCTGCGATACGGCACGCCGCCCATCGTCCACCGTTGCGGGGGACTGGCGGACAGCGTCATAGACACCACACCTGCGACGCTCGCCGCAGGAACCGCCACCGGATTCCAGTTCGCTCCGGCCACGGCGTCTTCGCTGCTCGATACCGTGCGGCGCGCCCTGAATTATTACAAGCAAAAGGACCAATGGCACAAACTGGTGCACGCCGCCATGGCACAGGATTTTAGCTGGACCAACAGTGCCCGCCTCTACCACACCATCTATCAGCAATTACTGCGGCGTGGCTCATCGAATTGACACCGAGACGGACGAAGTTGAGTGACGCGCTTATTGGCCTGAATTATGCAGTTTTGTGACAACAAAAGAAGACGCTTTCAGCCGCTTGGGCATTCCCATAGAGTTGATGAGCCGATGACATTTGCTGATCCGCGCAAGTGAACTTTAAAGCGCTGTATCGATCTCAAGGACACACGTGCCATTCGTCAACATTTCTTGCATGACCATTGGCCGTTTTCCTTTTAAAGATTTTCAAAGCCTTGCCGCTATAGCCCCAACCCCGCAGTCAGGAGACATGCAATGAGACAGGACTCCCAATTCGGCCGGCTCTATCAGGAACGTGTTATCGAATTGCATGGCGGGCGGGATTTTTCCGACCGGCGATGGGAGGTATGGGGTATTCAGCGAAAGATTGGGTTTGGCCCGTGTTTCGGAACGGAAGCCCGCTACTCGTGCCGAGCGGAGAACTGTCCATGGCGCGGGGAATGCCAGTCCATGTGCGCGGATTGGAAGCGCTGATTCGCAGATCAACGCTGGCGCGACCCGACCCCCGGTGGCTATGATAGCCGGATGCCTGCTCGCACCGATGTCTCACAAGCGGTCTACAGTGTTTCCCAGCTCAATCGGGAAGCCCGGCAAATTCTGGAAAGCGGTTTTCCCCCTTTATGGGTCATGGGCGAGCTTTCCAATTTTACCCGGGCAGCCTCGGGTCACTGGTATTTCACACTCAAAGATGCCCATGCGCAGGTCCGCTGCGCGATGTTTCGCAATCGAAATCAGGGACTGTCACTGCGTCCGGACAATGGACTCCAGGTACAGCTCCGGGCTCAAGTCAGCCTGTACGAGAACCGCGGCGAGTTTCAGCTCATCGCCGACCAGATGCAGCCGGCTGGGGAAGGCGCGCTGCGCATGGCGTTCGAAGCGCTCAAGGCCAGGCTCGCAGCAGAAGGACTTTTCGAGGCGAGCCGCAAGCGCCCGCTGCCGACCCATCCGCACACCATTGGTGTGATCACCTCACCCACCGGTGCCGCACTGCGCGATATTCTGCATGTCTTGAACCGTCGTTATCCGGCAGCGCGAGTGGTGCTGTATCCGGTCGCAGTCCAGGGCGTCGATGCTGCGCCACAGATCATTCGGGCGCTGGAACTCGCCGGTGTGCGCCGCGAAATCGATGTCCTCATCCTTGCTCGGGGCGGCGGCTCCCTCGAAGATCTCTGGGCGTTCAATCTCGAGGAGGTCGCTCGCGCCATCAATGCCTTTCCGCTGCCGATCGTGACCGGCGTGGGTCATGAAATCGACTTCACCATTGCCGATTTCGTCTCTGATCTGCGTGCACCCACGCCGTCGGCGGCGGCGGAAAGCGTGGTGCCCGATGGGACGGATCTGATGCGCCGCTTTCGTCAATCGGAAGCGCGGCTGGCGCATCTGACTCACCAGCGGCTGGATCGGGACCGGCTCCGCATCCAACAGCTGAGCCATCGGCTGGGCCAATGCCACCCGGAACGTCGTCTGGAGCACCAACGGCAGGCGCTGGATGAACTGGAGAGCCGGCTGCATCGGGCTATGCGCTATCGACTCGATCGCACAACGCAGCGCCTCACCGTGCAGCAAGCCCGCTTGTGGGCGGAACGGCCGCTCCTGCGCCTGCGCCGCGGGCGGGAACAGCTGCAGCACCTGCGCCAAGCGCTCGACCGCAGCATGGCCGGGAGATTGGCCCATCAGGCAAGCCAGTTGGCCAACTTGAGCCGGGCACTCGGCTCGGTCAGCCCATTGGGAACCCTGGAACGTGGCTATGCCATCGTCAAACGGCTGCCCGATGGCGCTGTGGTTCATGCCGCAGCGCAGGCCTGCCCCGGCAGCCAGGTTCAAGTCCATCTGCACCAGGGTCTGCTGACCTGCCTCGTCGAAACTTCCACCGACCTGTGAGCCGTCATCAATGTATTGCCGAATCCCCGCTCAGTCCGCTTTTGCATCCATTCGGTCGCGCATCGCCTTGTTCGCCGGAGTGCTGCTGATGTTAGCCCCCACTGCCTGGGCATTGATGCCTTCGACGCCGACACCCGGTGGGATCGCGGTCTTGACGCTCCCGCCCGATGCGCAATCGGCGTCCTATGAGGATTACCCGATCTGGCTGATCCATGAAGACGATCGTGCCGTGGCGCTCGTAGGTCTTGGGCTCGACGCCAAGCCAGGCCCACATCAGCTCAACTGGCAAGATGCCGAAGGTCACGTTCGACATCTAGCGTTTACGGTCGAGGACAAACACTATCCGACCCAGAAACTGACCGTCCCGCCCAAGATGGTCGATCTGGATGTGGCGACACTGGAGCGGGTTCGCCAGGAACAGTCTCGTATCCGCGCGGCGCTGACCTATTACCGCCCGACCTCTGGTGATTTTCCCTGGCCGCTGGCGCAACCGGCGGCCGGACCAACTTCGAGCCCCTTCGGATTGCGTCGCCTGTTCAATGGCAAGCCTCGCAAGCCACACAGCGGCCTCGATATCGCCGCAGCGGAAGGCACGCCGATTCAGACACCTGCCGCCGGCATCGTGATCGACATCGGCGACTTCTACTTCAACGGCAAGACCGTCTTCGTGGATCATGGTGGAGGGCTGGTGTCGATGTACTGTCACCTCAGCAGCTTCGCGGTGCAAAAAGGCGAGTCCCTTCAGCCCGGCCAGCTGCTGGGTCAGGTTGGACGAACCGGCAGAGCTACCGGTGCCCATCTGCATTGGGGTGTAGCCCTCAATGGCAACTTGGTCGACCCCGCTCTTTTCCTTGCAGCCGAAACAGCCGCCCAGCCCTGAAACAGAGATCAGGCCGTGCGAGCCACACTGCGCCACGGCCCTGATCCGCGATCACTGCTATCATGCCCTCCCTGTGTCGAATCCACCCCATGAGGATTCCATGTCCCAATGCCGCCAGGATTTCGTGCGTTTTGCCATCGGCCATGGCGCGCTTCGCTTTGGCGAGTTCACGCTCAAGTCGGGCAGAATCAGCCCGTATTTCTTCAATGCCGGCCAATTCCAGACCGGCGCGGCGCTTTCGGCATTGGGGCATTTCTACGCCACTGCCGTGACGGAGGCGGGAATCGGCTTCGATATGCTGTTCGGCCCCGCCTACAAGGGGATTCCGCTGGCTGCAGCCACAGCGATCGCGTTGGCGCGCGATTTTGAGCGGGACGTGCCCTGGGCCTTCAACCGCAAGGAAGCCAAGGATCACGGCGAGGGCGGTGTCGTGGTCGGCGCACCCCTGAAGGGGCGGATCCTGATCGTCGACGATGTGATGACCGCTGGAACCGCCGTGCGTGAATCCGTCGAGTTGATCCGCAATGCCGGCGCCACTCCAGTCGGAGTCTTGATCTGCCTGGACCGTCAGGAAAAAGGCACGGGAGAGCGCTCAGCGGTGCGGGAAGTGACCGAAACCCTGGACCTCGCAGTCATCAGCATCGCCACCTTGAGCGACATCGAAAGTTACTTGTTCGGGCAGGGGGATGACACCATCCGTCGCGCCGTGACCGCCTACCGCGAACGCTATGGCGATCCAGCCGCCGCCTGAAGCGCGTCCGGAAATCAACTCAAGTCTCTGCCGAAGCGGTCGCTACCGTGTCCATGAGGGGACGCGGAGGCCGATATGGCAAATGGCAGCTGGCACTGGGTCTTGATGTGCCTGGTGAGCAGCGTCTCGGTTGGTGCTACAGAACTGTATCGCTGGGTCGACGACCAAGGCCGGGTCCATGTCAGTGACCGGCTTCCGCCTGATCAGACTAGCTACCGCGCCCTGAACGCCAGGGGGCTACCGATCCGCGAGGTCGCGCCACCAGAGATTCCGGATCCGAATGATCTGGCTGCGCGTCAGGCGCAGGCGCGGGAAGCCGATCGACTGCGCCGGCTGTATGCGTCGGAAGCGGAAATCAGCGCCCTGAGGGACCAACGGATCGAAGACCTCAAGGCCAGTCTGGCCTTTCTCCAAGACCAGCGTGCCAGCCTGACCGCTCAACTGGCGGCGCTGAAAACCCGACAGCGCACCTTTGCGGAATCGGGCAAAGCAGCGCCACCCTTGCTGCAAGCACAGATCCGGCGGGTCAAGGCAGATCTGGATGCCCATGACCGAGCCATCGCAGAGCGCCAGACGGACATGACTCACACCCGGGCCGTCTATGCGGCCGATCTGAAAGCCTATCGGGCGCTCGTCTCCAGCGAGACGGCCGGATCCCCGGAGTCGGTCAACCCCGAATCAGGGTCCCCACGCCCGCATCCGTAAACAGCTCGAGCAGTACGGCATGTTCCACGCGCCCATCCACGATGTGCGAGGCACGCACGCCATTGCGGACCGCTGACAGCGCGCAGGCGATCTTGGGCAGCATCCCGCCATGGATGGTGCCGTCGTCAATGAGCCTGGCTACCTGCTCCGGCGAAAGCCCGGTGAGCAAGCGGCCGTCCCGATCCAGAACGCCGGCAGTATTGGTCAGGAGCATGAGCTTCTCGGCTCCGATTACCTCCGCCACCTTGCCTGCGACGAGATCAGCGTTGATGTTATACGCGCAGCCGTCCTCACCCACCCCGATCGGCGCAATCACCGGGATAAAATCCGCCTGGTCGAGCAGGGTCACGATGCCCGGATCGATGTGCGCAACCTCGCCCACCTGACCGATGTCCACTACATCGTCCGCTGCATCGCGCAGCGTCATGCGCCGCGCGCGGATCAGTCCCGCGTCCTTGCCTGACAAACCAACCGCGCGGCCACCGTGGCGGTTGATCAGATCGACGATCTGCTTGTTGACCAGGCCGCCGAGCACCATCTCGACGACATCCATGGTCTCAGCATCGGTCACTCGCATGCCGTCGACAAACCGGGACTCCTTGCCGATTCGGGCCAGAAGTTGACCGATCTGCGGCCCTCCCCCGTGCACCACCACCGGGTTGATGCCGACCAGTTTCATCAGCGCGATATCGCGCGCGAAGCCGTTCTTGAGGGTCTCGTCCACCATGGCATTGCCGCCGTACTTGATCACAACGGTCTTGCCGGCGAAACGGCGAATATAGGGCAGCGCCTCGGTCAGGACCCGGGCGACATTCATGGCAGCTTGAGGGTCCAAAGCCATCCGATGAGCTCCGCAGCTGAAAACGGGACATTATAGGCAATCAGGATCGCTCCCCGCCGGCCTGCATCGAGCCGGCAAGCGGCGAAGACGCCGTTGCCACACCAGGCTCAGCCCGTACCAGTTGTCGCGCCCATTCGCTGAGGTGCGCTTCATCCAGCGTTTCACGGCGCAGCAATTCCTGCGCCGCGGCTTCCAGGAGTGAGCGGTTGCGCTGCAGAAACGCGCTGGCGCGCTCGAAAGACTGGGCCATGATGCGCTGGACCGCTTCGTCGATCCGCTCTGCCGTTTGCTCGCTCACCGGCAATCGGGTCGGCATTTCGCCAGTCCCTTCCAGAAAACGGGGCTGTTCAGCGGCATAGGCCACATGGCCAAGCGCCGTGTCCATGCCGTAACGAATCACCATGTTGCGCGCGATATCGGTGGCCTTGACCAGATCATCCGCAGCGCCTGTCGACAATTCATTGAATATCAACACTTCGGCCGCGCGCCCACCCAGCAGGACGGCAATCTTGTTTTCCAGTTCACCACGACTCATCAAAAAGCGATCCTCAGTGGGCCGCTGGATGGTGTAGCCCAGCGCGCCGACCCCGCGGGGAATGATCGAAACCTTGTGCACCCGCTCGCTCCCACCCAATCCCAGGGCGATGAATGCATGACCCATCTCATGGTGTGCGACGATCTCGCGTTCGCGCGGATTGAGTAGCCGATTGCGCTTTTCCAGGCCCGCCACGATTCGTTCCACCGCTGCGGTGAAATCATCCATGGTCACTGCCTCCGCACCCCGGCGGGTCGCGAACAGGGCGGCTTCGTTAACCAGATTGGCCAGATCGGCACCGGAAAATCCGGTGGTCAGGCTGGCGATCTGTTCGGGATCGAGGCCCGACGCCAGGCGGATTTTCTTCAGATGCACCTGGAGGATCTGCACCCGCCCCCGTTTGTCTGGGCGGTCCACCAGAATCTGCCGATCGAAACGCCCCGCCCGCAGTAGCGCGGGATCAAGAATCTCCGGGCGATTGGTCGCCGCCACCAGAACCAGTCCGCCCGACGGATCGAATCCATCCATTTCCGCCAGCAACTGGTTGAGTGTCTGCTCGCGTTCATCATGTCCGCCGGCACCGGGAAAGGCGCCGCGCGCGCGACCCAGCGCATCGAGCTCGTCAATGAAGATGATGGCGGGCGCAGACTTACGGGCCTGTTCGAACAGATCCCGCACCCGCGCTGCGCCGACACCGACAAACAGCTCCACAAACTCCGACCCGCTGATGGAAAAGAACGGCACCTGCGCTTCCCCGGCCAAGGCCCGGGCCAACAGCGTCTTGCCAGTCCCCGGCGGCCCCACCAGCAGGATTCCCTTGGGAATGCGCGCGCCGAGCTTGCCGTAGCCGGCGGGTTGCTTCAGGAACGTCACAATCTCGCGCAACTCTTCCTTGGCCTCGTCCACGCCGGCCACATCTTCGAAGCTCACCCGCGTATTGCTTTCCACATAGACTTTGGCCTTGCTGCGACCGATGGCCATCAAGCCGCTCTGGCCCTGCCCCATCCGTCGCAGCAAAAACGACCAGAACAGCACCAGAAGGCTGATGGGTACGATCCAGGACAGCACCTCACGGACCCAGGGATTGTCTGCGGTACCGCGAAAGCGCACCCCAGATTTCAAAAGCTCATCGGCCAGCGCCGGTTCGACCCGCGTGGTTACGAACTGCGTGCGTCCCGACTCGGTTGGCTGGCGCAGGATGCCGGTCAGATATTGCCCCTTCACCGTCACCTCCTCGATCTCGCCCGACTCGAGGTAGGACTGGAACACGCTGTAGTCGATGGTCTCGACCTGCTCGACCTGCTGCCAGACATCCCGCATCAGCAGCAACGCAATCAAGGCAAAGAAAAAGTAGATCAGATGAAATCGCAGGGTCTTGTCCATTGCCTTAGCCACTCCCGTGTCGCCGCGCGGGTGGAGAGGTTGCGCGTCCAGCGTCCCGTACTGGACGAGCCGTCTCAGAATGTACTCCAGCCCGAGAATTCCATGAACCGGTAGCGCAAGTATTTCAGCAGCCGCCGTTCGGCGAACACGCCATAGGCCAGGCTAAACTCGATACCGTCTTCATTGCGCCACTGCCGTTCGAATAAGGTTCCGACCGACTGGAAAACCGAGTGCGCCGCCGGTCCGGTCACCACGAGATCGGTTTCGAGATTGAAGCCATCCAGATTGCGGCGTGTGAAGTTGGCCGAACCGCTCACCAGGCAGCCGCCGCCGTCGGCACGCCGAATCAACAGCCATTTGCCATGAGCCTGCTCGCCCTGGGTCTTGAACCAGCGCACGGCAATGCCCGCCCGATCCAGCTCCCAGGCCACCTGCCGATTGGGCAAGCCGTCCTTGCGATGCCCGAAGGCATCGTGATTTGCATCCAGCAGAATTCGCACCTCAGCGCCGCGCCGATGCGCTGCAATCAAAGCGCGGACGATCGGACGATGGGCAAGGTAGAACATTGCCAGCATGACACGGTCGCCTGACCTGAGTTTCTGTAATTCGGCCAGGACCCGATCCCGGATCCCGGCTTCGGTCAGCACCGCCACCTGGAGCGCCGGCGCCAAGATCCCGATGGAGACGGGTTCCGCGGGCAGCGCCGGCACATCGATCGGCGCTTCTCCGGCCAGCGCCAAGACCTGATTTTCGGTCGCCATCAAATCCGCCACAGCCGGGCCGTCGAAACGCAGCGCCAGATTGTGATGCCAGCAGCTGGCGTCATGCGGGTTGGCCGATGAAATCAGCCCAAGCCACCGGTCGCCCTCATCACTGATCAGTGTCTTGCGATGATTGGCCTTGAAGTGCAGCAATCTGAAATAGGTTCCGAACCCCACCTCGCCCTCGCCGAACGGATGCGGCAAGCGTCCCCGACCATCCAACCCGAAATGCCGCAGCGCGCCGCGCCACAGCCCGGACCAGGCTGGATTGCTGTCGGCGAGGTATTTCAGCGGCGTAATTACGAGTGTCACACCAGCCGCCTGCAATTGCCGGAAATGATCGGGCCATTCGGCGCCGTAGGCCGTATTGATCGGGTCGGTGATCAGCACCACGCGCAGCTCGGGATGGCGGCGGCGCTGGGCCACCAGTGCTTCGGTCAAGGCCTGGCAGCGCGCCTGGAACACCCCTGTCGCCGCCCCTCGCCATGGGTTGAACAGGAACAGATCGGCCACGATCAGGCGTCTGGCAGCGCGGATCATGGCCAATTGGGCATCGAAAATCGCTTGCTCGGCATGGCGTCGCCCGGTCGCATCGTGCCAGGTTACATCGGTCAGTACCTGTAGCTCGCCGACCGGCCGCGGAGGACCGGCGAAGCCCGCCCGCCCGTCGGGGCGCATGCAGCACCCAGATTCAGCGGGGCTTGCGGGCACGTATCGTCTTGACGATGTCGAGATAGAGTGGTTCGACCAACTCCACAGTGAAACCCGCGCGCAGTACGTTGCCCACCGTATCGCGGTTCAGATCCGGCCCGACCAGACGACTGAGAGGGGTGAGTGCATCGAGCAGGACATTGAAGGGAAAATAGCGGCTTCCGGTGTGCTCGAACATGCCCAGCGTGCCACCCGGTCGCAGGACCCGGTACAGCTCCTTCAAGCCGCGCACCGGGTCGGGGACCGAACAGAAAGTACAGGCCGTAAACACCTGGTCAAAGTGACCATCGGGGAAGTTCAAGGCTCGCACATCCATCACATCGGCACGCAGATGGCCGGAATAGGCCGCAATACGCGGCGCCGCACGTTTCAGCATCGCCGGGCTGATATCCAGTGCAACAATGTCCCGCCCCGGTGGGAAGTGGGTAATGTCGAGTCCCGTTCCGAGGGCCACGAACAGGATCGGTCCATCGCCCATGGTGCTGTAGAGCGCCTGCTTCGCCCGCGCCCAGCGTCGTTCTTGACCGCCGGCCACCATGAGATCGTAACGGGGTGCGGCGCGGTCCCATTTGCGCTGGGTCTGCTGTGTGTCACTCATGACCAGTTGCCTCGCCGGGCTCGAGCCGAAATGCGGGCCTGCAGCACGGCCAGGGCTGCGAACACGAGCACACCGGCGCCGACGCCCGCGACCCCAGCGCCGATCCATCCAGCCTCGGCCATGGCTGCACCGACCACACCCCCCAGTGCGCCGCCGAGCAGCGTAGAGAACATGGTCTCCATGGCGCCAAGCCAATGCGAAAACACCAGCATGTTGAGCAGCATGCCGCCGATTCCACCCATCAGAAAGGCCAAGCCGAACACGACCACGATCGGATAGCCACTGCCGGCGAGCCACCATCCGGCCACCGCTGCCGCGCCGCCCACCAGACTATCGGCGATGAGGTCGCCCCAGAAATAGCGGTTGTCCCATACCATTGTTCCGGTCTCCTTACCCCGAGACTAACTGCGCCCAAAGGCTGTCGCAAGCGATCCGAGCAAACGGTGTGCGGGGTAGGAGCGGATAGACCGGGATCGCAGGGCTCAACGGTTCAGGATCGCTAGCGAATGGGGAGCGAATGCTGGTTGCAGAGGGTCGGCCAGTGCGATCGGCTGCGCCGGCCGGGCCGCCCGATATCCGCTAGCCTCGAGTTGGATCGCCGCGCGGGCGTCCTGGTAGTGGTAGAGGCACATGCGTTCGCGCAGGGCCAGCGGGTATTCTCGATCCAGATCGTCGATGCCGCTGTGAGAGGGATTGCCGATCAGACGACAGTCGTGCAGCAACACTTCCCCCTGACCGGCATGCGCAATGGCTTGCTCCGGAATAGGCCGGCTGTCGCCGCTAAACCAGAACACGCCCGGCAAGGCCAGCCCGAACGCCGATCCGGGAAGATGATGCCGAGCTGGAAAGACTCGGAACGCCAGATTTCGATGCCAAAAGCCAGCGCTGACCGGAATGAGCTGAAACACATCCCAGAAGTTGGCCATGCCCTCGGCCAGGGTGCCCGGGTAATCGGCAACGCGCTGCTGCAACATTCCGACCAGCGGTGCGGGAACGAACAAGCGACACAGCGGCGGCGGCGGATCAGCGAACCGCAGGGCAAAAAAGAGCGATTCCAGTCCACCGATGTGGTCGTAATGGGTATGGGTCAGATAGAGCGCGCACGGCCAATGGCCATACTGCCGATGGTAGGCCTCGGGGATTTCGGGGCCGCAATCGACGAGCAACAGGGCCGCCTCGTGCCGCTCCAGCACCCATGCCGCGCTCGAGGGCGCCGGGAATCCCGCCGCGCCCACACCCAGGAAGCGGGCCTGCCACCCGGCCTCACGCATGGTTTTCCCAGAGCCCCAGAAAATGCAGAAAACTGCCGGAAAATCCCTGATGGATGGCCCGGCGGTAGGCCCGGTTCAATCGCCGCTTGTGCCAGAGCAAGCGCGCCACCGCTTCGCGGAAGCGATGACTCCGGAAGCCCAGATCGCCTTCGCGCAAGCGCTGCAGACAACAGCGGTAGGCGGTTTCGGCGCCCTCCGTGGTATCGAACCCGTGCCCGATCGATCCGGGACGAAACCGGTATTCATGCATGGGCTCGCTGTAGATGACCGCACGCTCCACCCGTTCCATGGCTCGCAGCGTGAACAGAATATCGCTGCCGGGACCCATATCCTCATCCCATCCGCCGGCAACGAGCGAGCGGTGAAAGACGAACGACAGCGGCACTGGAATTCCGTACAGATCGTCAATGGTCAGAAAATGCAGCGGCGGATCGAGCGGAAACACGAGGTGACCTGGCCGGCTGCCGGCCTCGTCGATTACGTGGAGATTGTCCCCCGCCATCCCATGATCAGCCGCAAGCGCACGCAAGCAGCCCAAGCGCCTGGGATCGCACAGATCATCCGGATCAAGCGGTGCAATGAAGCGCCCGCGCGCCGCATGCAAGGCCAAATTGCGCGCGACGTTCGGGCCGCTGCCCCGGACGGCGGTCTGAAGAAAACGCAAGCGCGGATCGGCGATTCCCTCACGCGCCAGGATCGACTGGTAGTCGACGCCATCATCGCTGACGATCAGCATCTCCCAGTCCTCGAAATCCTGATCCAGGATACGGGCGATGCTGGACGGCAAGCGCCGCTGGGCGGCGAAGGCAGGGGTGAGAACGGAAATTTCGGCCATCGTCAACGTTCCGCGGCGAACTATGCCGCACAGCTTAGCGGGCGAACGCGAAGGAAATTTGACACTGGCAAAAAAAGCCCGGGGCAGGCCCGGGCATCTATTTATATTATCAATCTCCTCGCAATTCACGCACTTGACCGCACCTTACCACCAACCGGGCTTGGCGCTTACATGGTCAGCTTGGCGAGTTATATAAACTAACTCAGGCGAACGAACCCTGTAAATAGGAGTATTAAGAAAAAAGCGCCTAGGATTAACAAAAGCAATCATCGTACCGGTTTCCAATTGCGCTCGCCAATTCGCGAAGAATTCAAGAAAATTAACGAGCGGCCGATTAAAGATCGAATATCCATTCAGGGTTGAGTCCAGGGGATCATGAAGCAACTACGACCACCGACTTCCTCCGGCGTCCTGCTCCGGCTGCAGCGCTGGCTGTTCAATCAGCCAAGATGGTTGCTGGCCGTCGGGATCTACGGCTTCGTGGTAGCTGCAGCCGTTGGCCTTGCCCCGATGTTTTACTATCTGGCGGAAGGCCGGCTGGTGTCGGGTATCTTCATCGCCGCGTTCGGAACGTCAACGGCACTCGCACTGCCCCTGATGTGGCTGTTCCTCTCGATCGCCTATCTGCTGATCGAACAGCAAGCCGTCGCGGCGCGCAGCCGCGCAGATAGTGAGCGTCAACGCGACATCCTGCGCGTGCTGCTCGACGCGAGCCTGCTCATTCAGCAGAAAGAAGACCTGCTCGATCTCCTGGAAGGGACCATCCAGCAATTGCAGCAGTTGTTTCCAGCGCATCATTTTGGCCTGCTGCTCTACGGGCGTCGCCGTCATCTGGTCCGACATCTGGTGGCACCGGGATTTTCCGAAGCCGAACAGCGTCTCTTGCTAACCGAGAGCCAACTTCTGGTGGATGGCCAGCCTGAGCGGCTTTTCGAACGGCTTGCGGCATCGTCGAGCGGAGAATCGTCATGGCAATGGGCGCTGTTTCCACTCTGGAACCGGCAAGATCAGACCATCGGGCACCTGCTGATCAAAGGCTCAAGCCTGCCGGAACACTCACGCAGGACCATTGAGCTGTTCCGCGACCAACTCGCCGCTGCCGTGGAAAATCATCTGTTGCGACTGGAACTGATCCAGCTGGCCAACACCGACGGACTCACGGGGATCTACAACCGATCCTATTTCCAAAAGGCGCTTCGCCAACACCAAGAGGGCAAACGACAAAGCGCAGCTTTGGATTTCTCACTGCTGATGATCGACATCAATGGCCTGAAACCGGCAAATGATGGCCACGGGCATCGTGTCGGGGATCAAATCATCATCCGAGTCGCTCAACGACTCAAAATGACGTGCCGCTCGGAAGACATCGTCTGCCGGATCGGTGGCGACGAATTCGCCATCATTTGCCCGGGAAGCAAAGGCGATCAGGCGCAGCGCCTCGCCGCACGCATTCGGGATCAGGTCGATGGGCAACCGCTCAAGTTGAACGCCGGCCAAGAACTGCTCATTACCCTGAGCATCGGGATCGCCTGCAGCGACGAAACCGATCCTGAACAGTTGATGATCCTCGCCGATCAGCGGATGTACGCCGACAAACAGCGCTTTTACGCTCAGCAAGCCCAGGTCTCTGGCTGACCGGCATCATCAACAGATCCGCGGCAGCATCTCGCCGCTTCCCCACAGCATGGGTCGCCGCATCCCCAGCGGATCTTCCAGGCAAACACCCGAACCGGCAACCACTCGACCGATGCGCACCGCACCGACGCTCGATGTGCAGCCGCGGAGCGCTGCCAGCGCAGCTGCCTCGCACTGCGGCGATACGATCGCGATGAAGCGCCCTTCGCAAGCCAGCTGCAACGGGTCCAGGCCCAACAAGGCGCAAGCCGCCCGGACCGGGGCGTCGACCGGAATCGCTGCCTCCGTGATCTGGAACGACAAACCCGCCGCCGCGGCGATCTCATGCAATACCGCGGACAATCCGCCACGGGTCACATCGCGCATCACCCGCAGATCAGCGGCATCGACCGCGGCCATCAGTGCTTCGACCGGTTCGCTCAATGGCGCGCAATCACTATTCAGATCACCTTCAAAGCCCAAGGCCTCCCGCGCGTTGAGAATCGCGAGCCCATGCCGCCCCAGATCGCCGGATACGAGAATCCGGTCACCAGCGCGAACATGGCGCGGATGCGGCGCGTATCCCGGCACGACGCGGCCCAAGCCGGTCATGGTCAGATACAGACCGTCGGCCTCACCCCGCCCCACGACCTTGGTATCCCCGGCCACCACATGAATCCCGCAGCGCCGGCTGGCGTCCCGAACGCTGTCCAGCACGCGCTCCAGTACCTCGAGGGGAAGTCCTTCCTCGAGAATCAGCGATAGCGTCAGCGCCACGGGCTGGGCACCCGCCATCAACAGATCATTGACTGTCCCATACACGGCCAAGGAGCCGATATCACCTCCGGGAAAGAACAGCGGCCGGACCACGAAGGCATCGGTCGCCACTGCCCAGGAACCGGCCTGCGGCGCCAGTACCGCCGCATCGTGCAGCTCGGCAGCGCGCCGGCCAAGGCGCGGCAGGATGACCCGTTCCAGCAAATCCTGGCTCATGCGGCCACCGCCGCCGTGGGCCATGCGGATCTCGCCAACCGCTGACACGGGCATGGGGCACAACAGCCCAGCGGTCGCGGGCGGATCGGACTTCATGCGTTTCCCTCCGGCGCGCGGTATTGGAAGTAGGCCGCGCACGCGCCTTCGGCGGACACCATGGGCGCACCCAGCGGACGCTCCGGCGTGCAGCGGTGACCATAGGCCGGACATTCGATCGGCTGGATCCGGCCGGTCAGAACCGCCCCGGCCAGACATTCGGTCTGCGCCGGCTCGGCCGGAACGCCGGGCGCAAACCGACGATACGCATCGAAGGACTGCCAGGACGGCCGCAGGACCCATGCTCCGCCAGGGATGGGGGGCAATCCACGCCACGGGCGCGTCGCCGGTTCGAACACGGCTTCCACCAGATCCCGGGCGGCCGTCTGCCCCGTCTCGGCCACGGCGCGCCCATAGGCATTTTCGAGCCGCGCCTGGCTGGCTTCAAGCTGGCGGATGATGCACGACACACCTTCGAGAAGGTCGAGCGGCTCGAATCCGGTTGCGACGATCGGCACGCCGAATCGCGCTACCAAAGGGGCATACTCGTTCAAGCCCATCACCGTACAGACGTGACCCGCGGCAAGCAGCCCTTGGATGCGGCAATCCGGCGCGGCCAACAGAACTTCCACCGCCGGCGGCACGCGCACATGCGCCACCAGCAACGAAAAGTTGTCGAGCCCCAGCGCCTGCGCCTGACGCACGGCCAAGGCGGTAGCTGGCGCGGTCGTTTCGAACCCCACGGCAAAGAACACCACCTGGTCCTTCGGGCTGGCCTCGGCCAGCCGCACCGCGTCCAACGGTGAGTAGACCACCTGCACCCGGCCGCCGCGCGCTCGGGCCATGGAGAGGTCTTCGGTAGTGCCCGGCACGCGCAACATATCGCCGAACGAGCACAACACCACGCCGGGCATGCGCGACAGCACAATGGCCTGATCGATCTGCGCAGCCGGCGTGACACAGACCGGACAACCCGGACCATGCAGGAGTTCAATGCCCAGTGGCTCCAGCAAACGATCGAGGCCATGGCGCAGGATGGCATGGGTTTGCCCGCCGCAAACCTCCATCAGCGTCCAGGGGCGGCTCACCCGATGGGCAATGTCCTCCACCGCGCGTCGGATCGCATCGGCTTCCACACCCGCGGCGTTCATACGCCCTCCGTGCCCGACACGTTCCGGTCCAGCGGCCGGGATCGATCCGGGTCGATCCGGCCGATCGCCAGACCCGCGTGGACCAGCAACAGATCCCCGACCTCGGCCTCCGGCACGCAGGCGAGATTCACGGCCTTGACCACGCCACCGAAATCGACCCGCCCGGTCCGAAACAGCGCGTCCTCGCCATCCTCGCTCAGCAACCGCCCCGCAATCGCCAGACACATGCCCTATCCTCCCCAAACGCCCGCGACCACAGCCGCCTGCCCCGCCGCCAGACTGCCGTCATTGACCGGCAGGCGGCGGGGCCAGAACACACCCCGCCCCTGCGCACGCAATAATTGAACCGCCTGTCCGAGCAGCAGCGTGTTCTGAAAACAGCCCCCGGTCAGCACCACCGCCCGCTCGCGTCGCTCGGCCACGGCCTGCGCAAGCAGCGCAGCAAGCGTGGCATGCCAACGCGCGGCAATGTGCCCGGCGGGCCGACCCGCCTGCTGCTCGGCCAGTACCGCAACAAGCACGCCTCGCCAGTCCATGCGGATCCAACCCGACGTGTTGTCGGTCGTGACACCGGAAACCAGATACGGGTTCAGCATCTCGGGGTGGCGACGCGCCAAGGCCTCCAAGGTCATCGCAGCCTCCCCCTCGTAGCTCACCGGCGCCCGGTGGCCCAGCAATGCGGCCACGGCGTCGAACAGTCGCCCGGCGCTGGTCGTTGTGACGCAGCCGGCGCCGGTCTCCAACATCCGCGTCAGGACGTGCAGACTCTGTGCATCGTAGCCCAGGCTGCGCGCCAAGGGACCATCCAGCGGTTCGCCGAGCGCGGCTAGAACACCCAGGGCCGAGCGGCGTGGATCCCGCACGGCTGCATCACCCCCGGGCAAGGCGAAGGGAAGCAGCGCACCGATGCGCCGCACTTGGCCCGCCTCCCAGGCCAGCAGTTCTCCACCCCAGATCGTTCCGTCGGAACCCAGCCCTGTACCGTCCCATACCACCCCCAGCAGCGGTTCAGTGCAGCGCCCCTCCACGATGGCCGCGGCCAGATGGGCATGATGATGCTGAACCGACGAAACGCCGAATCCGCCTCCCATGGCCAGGCGGCTTGCCTCGCGGGTGGGGACGTAATCGGGATGCGCGTCGCAGGCCCATGTGCGGGGTAACGCGCCGAACAGCGCCGGCAGCGTCGCGCATTCCTGCGCCCAGGCCGCTTGCGCCTGGGGATGGTCCAGATCGCCGCGATAGCCGCCAATCACGAGGCGATCCTTGACCGTGAGCGCCACAGTATTCTTCCATTGCCCGCCGACGCCGAGCACCGGCCTGGCCGCACGCGGCAGAGTCAACGTCACGGGAACATCGCCGCGGCCCAGGCGCAGCCTCAGCGCCTCATGCGCGAACACCTGCACCACGCTGTCTTCAACTGGCCGCAGAATGGCTCGATCGTGCAGCAGAAAGCCATCGGCCAGTCCCGATAATTCGCGCAAGGCCTCGCCGTTCTCGAAACACAGCGGCGCACCCTTGCGATTGGCGCTGGTCGCCACCACCGGAAAACCCAGAGCCGCCATCAGCAGGTGGTGCAGGGGGCTGTACGGCAAAAGGGCGCCGAGATGATCGAGCCCGGGGGCAAGCGCGCGGCCGAGCGGGTCATCCTCTCGCCGCGCGAGCAGCACGATTGGCGCGGCGGCCGAGGTCAGAATGGCCGCCTCTGTCGCACCGATATGACCACTGCGGCCGGCCTGGTCGAGATCCGGAAACAGCACGGCCAAGGGCTTGGTCGGTCGTGCCTTGAGCACGCGCAAACGCGCCACCGCGGCTTCATCCCGCGCATCGGTCAACAGATGAAAGCCGCCGATGCCCTTGACGGCCACGATCTGCCCCTGGCGCAGCGCGGCAACGGCCAGGTCCAGCGCGTCCCCACCGCGCGCGCTGATGGCGCCATCGGACTGATGCCAGGTGAGCGCGGGACCACACGCCGGACAAGCCAGGGTCTGGGCATGGAAGCGCCGGTCGGCGGGGTTCTCATATTCGGCCCGGCACTGGGCACAGAGCGGAAAACCTGCCATGACGGTATGATCCCGATCGAACGGCAGTCGTCGCAGGATCGACCAGCGTGGCCCGCACTGGCTACAGGTGGTGAACGGATAACGGTAACGGCGGGCGGTGGGATCGAACAGCTCCGCCCGGCAGGCCGGACAGGTGGCCAGATCCGGCGCGATCACCATGCCGGCAGGGTCATCCGCCGCGCTGGAATGAATCCGAAACGGCGCCGCCGCCTCCAGCGGCCGCGCTTGCCGGATCATCACATCGATGCGCGCCGGCGGGGGGATACGCCTCAGGTCGCGCAGAAAAGCCGCCATCGCCGATACGCTTCCCTGAACTTCGATGCGCACCTCGCCGGCGCTGTTGACGACCCAGCCGCCCAGGGCAAGTTCGGTCGCGCGGCGATAGACATAGGGACGCAGTCCCACGCCCTGCACGTGACCCCGGCAAATCAGACGCAGCCGACGGACGCGCTCATGCATCGGGCGAATCAGCGAATCTCGATGGACCGGAGCATCAGATGAGCGGCATCGGGATGGGTGATGTCCTCGGAGCATGCCACACTCAGCATTGCATTCTCGGCCAGCGACCCTTGCGCCTCATGCGCGAAATGCTCCCGCAGATGCGCCTCGGAAAAGCCACAGAGCGCACCGACCCAGAGCTCGATGCCCACCACCCGGCTGGCCGATGCAGCCCGGGCCTGCGCCTCGACCTGCCGCAACAGGGCGGTGATCAATCCTGATTCATGCATGAAGGATCTCCTTGAGTTCCTGACGCAACTGCGCCACGAGCTTCGGGACCGCTGCGGCCACCGGCGGCGTCAGGCCCTCACCCGGCGTCACGGAGCCCGCCTCGATTCCGTAGACGACCAGATGCGCCGGCAGAACGTCCAGACTTTCCGCCAGGGCAATGCTTTCGGCCAGCCCCAGGCCATGAGTGGAATGCGCGCCGCGCCCGAATGCACTGGCCGGAAGCGGCGGCTGCACCCGGTGACAGGTGCCCGCCGGTGCGCCGGACTGGATCGCATCCACAACCCAGACCCGCTCGAAGTGGGCCCACAGACTCAGCAGATCCAGCGCCTGACGCGGCAGGGAGCGGATGACCACCCCCGCCGGCACATCCTCCTGCAGCCGTTCCACCACGATCAGACCGACCCCGTCGTCCCTGCGGTCCGGCGTCCCCAGGCCGACGACCAGCGCGCCGCTCATGGTTGCCGGCGGATGTCGAGTTTGAGGAAGTGGGTGGCACAGGAAATACAGGGGTCGTAGCTGCGGATCGCCTGCTCACACAGGGCTCGCAAGCCGTCGTCATCCAGATGCAGATGCGTTTGCGCCAAGGTCACCAAGTCCGCTTCGATACGCGCCTGATTGACCGCCGTGGGCGGCACGATGCGCGCGTATTCGATGCGGCCGTCATCCCGGATGCGATAGTGATGATAGAGCGTCCCGCGTGGCGCCTCGGTCGCACCATGGCCTTCCCCGGCCTGCGGCGTCACCGTCACCGCGGCTGGTTCAAACGGCCGATAGCCCTCGATCAATCGCCTGGCCTCTTCACAGGCAAACAGGATTTCGACCGCCCTCGCGATAATCGCCCGGTAGGGATTGCAGTAGCCCTGGTCCAGTCCAGCGTCCGCCGCGGCCGCACGGGCGCGCGGCGTCAAGCGCTCGCGATTCAGCACATAGCGGGCCATGGGGCCGAGCAGAACCGGCGTGCCATCGGGCCGGACGCTTTGCAGGGCCGTCGAATGAGGCACCTGACCTTCGCGCAGGGCATCGGAAAAATCGGCCACAGCCCACTCGGCACCGCAACTCGATGCAAGGCGCCCGCTGTAGATGGGATATTCATCCGGATGCACGAGGGAAAAAAATTCGTAATCCATCTGGAGATCCGGAAAATCCAGGCCGGCGACGAAGCGCACGGTTTCCTCGGCCGCATCGATCGCCCAGTCCAGTTCCGGCAAGAGCGCGCGCAGGGCTTCAAGCGCCGGCGCTCGATAGAACCCCCCCACCCGTACATTCACCGGATGGATGGCGCGCCCACCCACGATCTCAATGAGGCTGTTGCCCAGCTTCTTGAGCCGCAGCCCGCGCCGCACCGCCTCGGGGTGGACCCGAGCCATCTGGACGGCGTCAGGAAAGCCGAGAAAATCGGGCAGATGCAGCAGATGGACATGCAATCCATGGCTCTCGAGCCATTCACCGCAATACAGCAACCGGCGCAGATCAAGGACCGGCGGCGGCAGCACCACCCCGCAGGCATCCTCCATCGCCTGGCAGGCGCTCATCTGGTAAGCCACGGGACAGATGCCGCAGATACGCGCGGTGATGTCGGGGGTCTCGCGGAAATCCCGTCCCCGCAACAAGGCTTCGAAATAGCGCGGCGGCTCGAAGATTGCGAGCTCTGCTCGCGTCACCCGGCCACCCTCGATATCCAGATGCAAGGCGCCCTCGCCTTCCACACGCGCCAGATAATCCACCCGCAGGGTGCGGCTTTCAGGATTCATGGCGATGACTCTCCGCTTCGAAGGCCGGCGCTGCGGCGTTGAAGGTTCGGTACAGGCGTTTGAGGGCGGGGCCGGTTTGGCCCAGCGCCGCGAGTTGCGCGCTCAAGGCCTGGGTATTGGCCTGTTCGCGCGGACCGAAACAGCCATAGCAGCCGCGCCCCACCGCCGGACACAAAGCCCCGCAGCCGGTCTGTGTCACCGGGCCCAGGCAAGCCGTCCCGTGCGCAACCAAAACGCAGGGATGACCGGCCGCCTTGCAGGACTCACAGACGCTGCCCTGGGTCAGCCGTGGGGCGTGGCCGCGCAGCAGAGCGCCCAAAACCTCCAGCAACTGCTCCTTACGGACAGGACAGCCGCGCAGTTCGAAATCCACGGGGACGTGCTCGGCAATCGGCGTCGCCGTGGCCAGGCTGTGGATGTATTCAGGATGGGCATACACCGCCTGGCGGTAGGCCGCTTCATCGTCGAAATTGCGCAGCGCCTGGATGCCGCCGGCCGTGGCGCAGGCACCGATGGTGACCAGAATGCGGGATTGCTGCCGCACCTGCTGGATACGTGCGGCATCATGGGGCGTGCACACCGACCCTTCCACCAGCGAAATGTCGTAGGGGCCAGGCTGGATGTCGCTGGACGCTTCCGGAAAATTGGCGAACTGAACCTGCTCACCCAGCGACAGGAGTTCGTCTTCGCAATCGAGCAGGCTCAGCTGGCACCCGTCGCAGGATGCGAATTTCCAGACCGCCAACCGGGGCAACACCGCCATGTCACAGCTCCCGCACGTCGAAAATGTCAGCCACCTCGTCGTAGCGCAGCACCGGGCCGTCGCGGCACAGGATGTAGCGGCCCCACTGACAATGCCCGCAGGTGCCAACGCCACACTGCATGTTGCGCTCCATCGAGACGAAGATTCGCTCATCGCCGACACCGCGTTGCTGCAAGGCCAGCACAGCGAAACGCATCATCGGTTCCGGGCCGCAGAGCAAGGCTATCGCGCTGGCCGAATCGAAATCGGCGCGCTGCACCCGCTTGGTCACCACCCCGACGTGGCCGCGCCAGGCCGGCCCGCCACGATCGACCGTCACCTCGACCTGCAGATGCGGACGGCGCGACCAGGCAATCACATCGTCCCGGAACAGCTCGCTTTGTGGATCGCGGCAGCCGATCAGCAGAAACACGCGCTGGAAAGCCAGCGGGTTTCGCATGGCGTAGCACACCACGGGACGCAATGGCGCAAGACCAATGCCACCCGCGACCAAGACCAGATCGCGCCCGAGGGCGGTTTCCACGGGCCAAGCCGTGCCGAAGGGTCCACGCACGCCGATGGTGTCGCCCTCGCGCAAGGTCTGCATGGCCCGCGTGACCCGCCCCACTGCGCGCATGGTGTGCATCAGCGTCCCGGATTCGGCCCCGTTCCCGCTGATCGAGATCGGCACCTCGCCCACGCCGAAGGCATAGAGCATGTTGAACTGTCCGGGCCGGTAGGCCGGAACCGCGCCTGTTTCAGGACGGATTTCCCAGGTGAACACGCTCCCATCGGGGGTTTCATCGCGGCGGGACACGATGCGCCACGCCGCCGGCACCAATGCGGCATTGGACTGGCTGCAATCGGCCACCTGATTAGCCATAAAGGTCCGAGAGCTGCATGCGGGCTGCCTGCAGGCGCTGGACGACGACCTCGAGCAGGCCGCGCGTGACGGCATAGCCGACCGCGCTGTCCGCCTGCATTGCCTGGCGCAGACAGTCAGCATCAAAGGCCAGCACGCGGGTGGGAACACGGGCGACGGCGTCGAAATGCCAGCGATGCGGCGGCAAGAACCAGGACCAGCCCACCGCGTCGCCTTTTCCCAGCGTCTCCAGCGGTGCGTGCCCGACCGGAGCATCGGCGATCTTGATTTCAACCTGCCCGTCCAGAATCAGGTAGAACGTCGCCGCCACCGCGTTTTGCCGCAGTAGAAAGTCACCGGGTTCGAACGCTTCTTCGCGGCCACAGGCTGCCAGCGATGCACGGACCTGGGGCGCCATGCCGGCGCAGAATGCGTGGCTCGCCAGCTGATCAACAAGATCCATGATCACTCTCCGAAGGCGCCGTGACGCCGTGGGTCTGCGCCGGCGTGGCACGCAGGGCCGCCACTTCCGCCGTGATGTCGATCCCGACCGGACACCAACTGATGCAACGCCCGCACCCTACGCATCCTGAACTGCCGAACTGATCGTGCCAGCTGGCGAGCTTGTGGGTGATCCACTGCCGGTAACGCGACGCGATGCTGCCTCGCACACTGCCGCCCGGTAAATGGGAAAACTCCGGATTGAAACACGATTCCCATTCCTGGCGGCGCTCCGCGGTTCCGCCCACTGGATCCACCGCATCCACCACGCGGGTGCAGTAGCAGGTTGGACACACCGCCGTACAGTTGCCGCAGGCCAGACAGCGCGATTCCAGGCTTTCCCAGTGTGGATCATCGAGCTTCTGATAGAGCAATTCGCGCACACCCTGGGCCGGCATGCGCGTCGCCATCTGGTCGCGCGTCCCGGCCCAGACCTGCTCGGCGGCTTGCCGGTCCGAAGGCTGCGCAGGCGTTGCCGGAAGCTGGCCAAGCAATTCCGCACCCCGCGCCGAACCGGCTTCGACATGCCAGCGCACGGTACCCGCGGATGAGACCAGCTCGGTCAGTGCCAGATCGAACCCGGTCGTGGCGCGTGGACCGGTGCCCATGTCCGCGCAGAAACAGGTTCCCCCCGCTCGGCCGCACTGCACGGCTACGACAAACATGGCCGCACGGCGTCGCTGATAGCTTGCATCGGCGTGCTCGGCATCCGCCAAAACGCGATCCTGCACCGACAGCGCTGCCAGTTCACAGGGTCGTACCCCGATCAACGCCGTCGGCGGTGGATTTTTGACAAGGGATTCGAAATGGAGCCGGCCGTCCGGCGTGCGGGAGATGCGAACCTGGGATTCGGTGGCCGGATGGGTAAACCGTTTCCAGCTGTGCGGCCCGACCGTGTGATCGAACAGGCGGTTCTCGTCGATGCGATGATGGAGTCTGTAGTAGCCGGGTCTCTGCTCGTCATGCCATCCCCTCGGCAGCGACTCGACCCCCGTCAACGTGTCATACACAATGACGCCGTCGCGAACCGTGGGGCCCACCACGGCATGCCCGGCGGACATCAGATTGTCCAGCAAACGCTCGAGTCCAGGGAGATCCAGCATGGCTTCAGGCACATCCACCTCCCCGTTCTGGCTACCGTCCACGAAGGTCATTGTGGCGATCCATCGAGACCACTGACTTGATTCAGATCAATTGCGCCCAAGGCGGATCAAGCCATGCCCAAGCCTAACATGCCTGGGTAGGTGGGAAGGGGGTTTGCCGGTGAATAAAAAGTATTTAGATACTTATCCGAGCTTCTTGTAGTGCTTTATCATGCGCCGCCGCTTGTTGATCTGCCGCACACTCAACTGGTTACGGACCCCTTCGTAGGGATTTTCTCCGGATTTGAATTCGATGCGCATCGGCGTACCTGCCAATTGGAGCGATTTTCTAAAGAAGTTGACCAGGAATCTCCTGTAAGCATCTGGAATATTTTCAGTTTGATTGCCGTGAACAACGATAACCGGCGGCTGGCGACCGCCTTGGTGGGCATAGCGCAGCTTGATTCGTCTTCCACGCACCAGCGGCGGTTGATGCACAGTGGTGGCTTCCTGCAACAGCCGGGTCAGCTGCGGCGTGGACAGATCTGCCGAACCTGCGGCATGCGCCGCCTTGATGGACGTAAAGATGCCGCCGATTCCAGAGCCGCGCAGAGCGGAAATGAAATGGGTCTGCGCAAAATCAGCAAATGGCAAGCGCCGCAGCAATTCCTCCCGGATGCGCTCCCGGGCCCCCGGTGAAAGCCCGTCCCATTTGTTGACGGCCAGAACCACCGCCCGCCCGCGTTCGATGACCAAACCCAGCAGACTGGCGTCCTGTTCGGTGACCCCTTCACGTCCATCAAACAGAAACAGCACCACGTCAGCCGCATCGATCGCTTGCAGCGTTTTGACGATGCTGAATTTCTCGATCGGCTGATCCACACGGGCACGCCGCCGCACACCAGCCGTATCGACCAGGACATAGTCCTGATCGGCTCGTGTAAACGGTACGGCGATGGCATCCCGGGTGGTGCCGGGAATCTCCGAAGCCACCAGTCGGTTCTCGCCAAGGACGCGGTTGATGAGGGTCGACTTGCCCACATTGGGGCGCCCCACCACCGCAACCCGAATCGCGGTATCCGAAGACTTGCGCTCCGGCGCAACGGCCGACGGCAAAACCGTGGCAACGGTCTCCATGAGCGTTGCGACGCCCTGCCCGTGGGCTGCGGACACGGCATGGACCGACCCCAGCCCCAACGAAGCGAAATCGGCGTCAACGTTGCCTTCCGATAATCCTTCACTCTTGTTGGCAACCAGAAATACGGGCTTGCCGGCACGACGCACCCGCTGCGCCAGGATCTCATCCTGGGCGCTCAGACCATCCCGGGCATCCACCAGAAACAGAATCGCGTCCGCCTCGTCCAGGGCCTGATGGGCCTGCAATGCACTCAGCGCATCAAGCCCTTCGGTATCTCCCGACAAACCACCGGTATCGACAGCCAGGTAAGGTACCGGCCCAATCCGGCCATAACCATACTGACGATCGCGGGTCAGGCCAGGGAAATCCGCTACCAGAGCGTCACGGCTGCGGGTGAGCCGATTGAACAAGGTCGACTTGCCGACATTGGGGCGCCCCAGCAAAACGACAACCGGCAATGAGGCCAGCGACACGTTACTCACGAGCGATACTTAATGCCGCTAGCCGGCCGCTTCGGCCTTGTACCACGACGGTGTTCCCGCCGGTCACCAGTGGCATGGCACTGATTCCCTTGCGATCGACACGCTCTTCGGCCACCACGCGACCGGTTTCCCGATCCAGCCAGAACACATAGCCCTCAGCATCGGCCACGACGACATGACCACCGACAATCACGGGCGCCGTCAGCACACGATAGCGCAGCGCGTCCTGATTCCACAGCCGATCTCCGGATTGAAGGTCGAGCGCACTGACCCGCGACTGATCATCCACCTCGTAGATTTCCTCACGGCTCGCAGCGAGACTCTGATAAGACGAGGCTTCCCGCTCCCAAACGCGCCGTCCGGAACGCAGATCGAAGCCAGCGATCTTGCCTTGGAAGGTCGTCACAAACAGTCCACCTGCCAGAAGCGCGGGATCACCATCGATATCGACCAGTCGCTCCACCTCGGAACGCCCGGTCGGCAAGGCCACCGTCTCCTCCCACACCAGACGTCCGTCGGTGAGCCGCAACGCGATCACCTTGCCATTATCCAACCCCACCATGGCGAAGCCGTTTTCCAGCAGGGGGGCCCCCGTGCCACGCAGTGTGAGTGCCGGGACCGTACTCTCGTAGACCCATCGTGTCGAACCATCCTCAAGGTTCAGACCGGTGACGCGCCCATCCAGGGTCCGGACCACCACCACCCCTTGATCGGCGCGCGGTGCGGCCAGTACTTCACTGCTCATCTGCCGACGCCAGCGGACTTCGCCGTCACCAGCTGCCAGTGCGAGAACCTCGCCGTCCAGGGTTCCCACCAGCAACGTGTCCGCGACCCAGGTCGGGCCAGCCGCGATACGGGTTTTGGTCTTCACCCGCCACACCTGCTCCCCTTTCCCGGGATCGACCGCAATGACCCGACCATCCGCGCTGGCAGCGTAGATTCGGCCATCACCGGTGGATGGCGCCAAATAAGGGAATCGTTCTCCACTTTTCCCGCCGACATCGACATCCCAGAGCCATCGGACCGACTGTGCTTCCGCGATCTCCGGCAAGGGCGCCGGCAGATCGACCGTTTGGCGGCGCCCACCCAAGGCATTGCATCCGGCCAGGCCGATGCTCAGCGCGATGATCAACCCGAAACGCGCTTTCACGATGCATCCCCTCCCAGATCATTCAGCTTCAGTTCAATGAGACGCGCATCCAGTTCAGCGGCCTCAGCCGCCCGCAGACCCGCCTGGTAAGCCTGTCGTGCCTCATCCAGGCGCCCAAGCGCGCGCAACGCATCCCCCTTCAACTCCTCCACCAGTGGACGGAAAGAAGACGCGTCGTCAAATTCCTGCAACGTATCCAGGGCCGCTTCCGGCATCTGCTGTGCCAGCTGGACCTGCGCCAGACGGACCCTCGACAATGCGCCAAGCGGCGCCTGCTCGGCCATATCGACCGCTTTCTGCAAGGCCTGACGCGCAGCATCCAAATCGCCCTGATCCACGGCCTGCCGGGCTAGCATGAGTTCCGCCAGAACGGCATAAGGAGAACGGGGAAACCGCTCCTTCAAGGTTTGTTCCAGCGACTGGACAGACGCCACATCACCTCGCTCGAGGGCGATGTTCAACTGCTCATAATACTCGGCGGCCTTGATCGATTTGGTGGTTTGGTTGCCCTGATAGAATCGCCAACCCAGAACCAGCGCCAAGCCGAAGACAAGACCCGCAAGCAGATAATTCCCGTAATCCTGCCACCAGTGCTTGAGCCGATCTAAATCATCGTCGTCATACTGCTGCGCCAAAACCGCTGCTCCTTGCCGAAAAGTGGTGATTGATCACTCGGATGCCAGACCGTCGCCGATCCCCTGACCGACCAGCCAGGGCGCAAGTTCCGTCAACGGGATACTGTATTGCGGCAGATTCTCCCGCAACGGCTTGACCTGCACGCGACGATCCGCCCATTCTTGCTCTCCCAGAATCACGGCAAAGCGAGCACCGCTGCGGTCGGCCCGCTTGAGCTGGGCCTTGAAGCTGCCGCCACCACAGTGCTGCATCACGCGCGCACCCTTGATGCGCCGCAGCTCCTCTGCGAGCTGCAATGCCGGCGCCGCCAACCCCTCACCCGCCCAAACCAGATAGCAGTCCGGCGCGGCGGACGACGGCTCATGACCGCTTTCCTCCAGCAGCGCCACGACCCGTTCGACGCCCAAGGCAAAGCCGACTGCAGCGGTCTCACGGCCACCCAATCGAGAGACCAGACCGTCATAGCGGCCGCCGGAGCACACCGCATCCTGCGCCCCCAACCGATCGGTCACCCACTCGAACACCGTATGGGTGTAATAATCCAGGCCGCGGACCAAACGCGGGTTGTGGACGTAGGCCACCTTGGCACCGTCCAACAGTTCGCATAGCCCGTCAAAGTGCACGCGCGAAGCTGCATCCAGACTGTCCGGCAGGCTCGGTGCCGCCGCGATCAGCTCAGCGAGAACAGGATTCTTGCTGTCCAGAATCCGGAGCGGATTGGTGTGAAGCCGGCGACGACTGTCCTCGTCGAGATCGCCTTTATAGCGACTGAAGTAGCCGATCAGGCGCTCGCGATAGGCCAAGCGGCTTGCTGGCGTACCCAAGCTGTTGATCTGTAAAACGACCGCGGAAATGCCCAGTGTTTCCCAAAGCCTGGCACACAACACGATCTGCTCGGCGTCCACATCCGGTCCGGGCATGCCAAAGGCTTCCACCCCGATTTGATGGAACTGCCGGTAGCGCCCTTTCTGGGGACGTTCGTGGCGAAACATGGGACCCGCATACCAAACTCGATGGGACGCACCTTCCTGCGCCAGCAGGCCGTTTTCGATCATCGCGCGTACGCAACCGGCCGTCCCCTCCGGGCGCAGGCTGAGACTGTCTCCGCCCCGGTCGATGAAGGTGTACATTTCCTTTTCGACGATATCGGTGACTTCGCCGATGGAGTGCTGGAACAAGGCGGTGCGTTCCACGACGGGCAGGCGGATTTCCTGATACCCTCGGGCAAGCAGCAAACCGGCAGCGGCCGTCTCCAGATCACGCCATCGAGGCGTTTGGGTCGGCAGGATATCGTTCATGCCGCGCACGGCGGTCAAGGCGGTCAAAGTGAACTCCTGAAATTCGCGATCGGGTTGTGGTCAAACAGCGCGGCTGGCGCAGCAGGGCGTCGTCATTGCGGCCGATCCAGCTTGAATCGCGCCACGGTCGAATTGCCCACGATCGCAGACATCGCGACGGGCGTCCCGTCAACTTCGACCGAAACTCCGGGGGCATAGCCGAGATAGACCGAGAACGGTGGCGTCCCGCGCACTTCCTGTTCACTGCCGGCCTTGGCCAAGCGATAAACCAACTGACGCCCCCGTGCATCACGCACTTCCGTCCAACAGTCATCCTGATAACGAAGTTTGAGCACGGCGGTGCTCGCGTCAGCCTCGAAAGCCGGCGCCAGCTCAGCGGATGCCGTGAGAGGAACAGGGTCAGCCGGCGGAATCGGGGTGGGCCGGGTCGCTTCGAGCGCACTGGGGGGCTCATTTTGTGGCCCGTCTGGGGCGGTCACGCTGGTGGGTGAGTCCAGGGCGGAGTCGATGGCTGACGCGGCGGATTCCCCTGACGACGGCTCGAGGGAATCGAGAGACGAATCCACGGCCGGCGATCCGTCCGGTGATTCCACCGGACGGATCGCCGTATCGGTTTGTCCCGAAGAGTCCCCGATATCGACGTCCGAAGCGGGCTGCATCCACCAGAAGGTCGCTCCGCCCAGGAGGACCAAGACCAGAATCACCGATGCCAGTTGACGCCCACGCTTCACGTCGTTCAAATCGATCGCCTGCCGCCGGTGCGGGGGAAGCGGCTGCGCAGCTTGCCGATCGGGGATACGGCGCTCGAAATCCTGCAACACAGCGCCTTCGTCAATTTCGACCAACGCAGCGTAACTGCGCAGATAACCTTTAACGAACAACGGCGGCGGCAGTTGCTCCAGATCTTCCGCCTCGATGGCTTCCACCATTCGAGGCGACAGACGCAGCGCATCGGCGACGTGCAGCGCATCCAGACCCCGGGCCTCGCGGCCAGCCCGCAATATCGCGCCGAAACCGACAGCGCCGTCCGGCTTGTCATTCCCAGGAGCGTCAGGGGAGGAAAACGTCATCGCCATAATCCTTTTTCAGCCTCGCGGCCAAGCGACCAGCAATCTCGGTATTGCCGAGTGCGGATTCGATCCGATACGCCAATTTCAATGATTCGCGGTTCGGGGCGACCAGTTGGTGATACCGTTCCAGATGGTCGCGAGCCATTGCCGTCCGCCCCTGCTCCATGGCCAGGCTCGAGAGTTCGAACCAGGCCGGCGCGAATCGCGGATCCGCCCGGGTTGCCTGATCCAGATAGGCGCGGGCCTTGGAAAGATCAGGCAGTTTGCGCAGACAGACGGCGGCATTGGTATAGGCAAATGCCGGCGTCGAATAGGCGGGATCGGCAATCGCAGCGAGAAACTCCGATTCTGCCGCGCGCAGCTTGCCCTGGGCGCACAGGAATGCGCCATAGTTGTTGTGCGCCGCGCCCGCGCTCTTGGCCAAGGCAATGGCCCGCCGGTAGTTCACGTCCGCCTTTTCATACTGGGCGAGACGCGCATAGGTTTCAGCCATCCCCAGATAAGCCTCGGAAGACTGACGGTCGAGCTCCAAGGCCCGCTCGAACTTCTCCAGCGCCACGGAATACTGCCCGTTCTCGAGATAGCCGTATCCCAGTCGTAGGCTGTAATGCAGGGCGTCGGCTTCGTTGCCGCGGGGCGGCGCCTTTGCCGAACAGCCCACGATGACCATGGCCGTGACGATCATCATGACCCATACGCGAACGCCACTCATGCGCGAATCTCCGGGCGCACATCCAGGCGGCGCAGGCGGTTGTGCACCTGTCCGGCCAGTTGGCCGCAGGCTGCATCGATGTCATCGCCGCGCGTCCGCCGCACCGTCACGATGTACCCGCGATTGAGCAGCAATTCCTGGAATCGGCTCACGGCTGCCGGCGAGGAGCGGCGATACGATGTTCCGGGAAACGGATTGAACGGAATCAGGTTGATCTTGGCCGGAACGTCCGCCAGAAGGCCGGCAAGCCGGTCGGCATGAGCGGGTGTGTCGTTGATGCCGTCGAGCATCACGTATTCGAAGGTGATGTGACTGCGCGCACTTTTACCCGACATGTAGCGCCGGCAGGCCGCCATCAGATCGGCGATCGGATACTTGCGATTGATCGGCACCAACTCGTCGCGCAGGGCGTCATCGGGTGCGTGCAGGGACACCGCCAAGGCTACATCACATTGCGCCTTGAGCCGGTCGATCGCCGGCACGATTCCCGAGGTGCTGACAGTGACACGACGCTTGGACAGGCCATAGCCCATGTCGTCGAGCATGATGTTCAGTGCCGGCACCACCGCGGGCAGATTGAGCAGCGGCTCCCCCATCCCCATCAGCACCACATTGCTGATGATACGCTCACCATCGGGCGTGTAGCCGAGCGCCCGGTTGGCGACCCAGACCTGCCCGATGATTTCCGCCGTCGAAAGGTTGCGATTGAACCCCTGATGGCCAGTTGCGCAGAAGGTGCAAGCCATTGCGCAACCAACCTGGGAAGACACGCATAAGGTCCCCCGGTTCTGTTCGGGAATGAAGACCGTTTCGATGGCATTGCCACCGTCGACGCGCAGGAGCCATTTGCGCGTGCCATCGGCCGATTGCTGATCGACCAGAACCTCCGGAGGATGGACATCCCCGACCTCGGCCAAGCGCCGACGCAGCGGCTTGGCCAGGTTGCTCATGGCGTCAAAATCGGCCTCGCCGCGCTGGTGGATCCACTGCATGAGCTGCTGGGCGCGGAAGGGCTTTTCGCCGAGCGCCACGAAAAAGGCGGTCAGTCCATCCCGGTCCAGACCGAACAAGGCGGTTCTATCCGACATCCCGCACCTCCCGCACCCGCACGCTGCCCGCCATCAGGAGCGCGGACACAGCTCCAGGTCACTGAAGAAGTAGCGAATTTCCGCAGCGGCGGTCTCCGCGCCATCGGAGCCGTGGACGGCGTTGGCGTCGATGCTATCGGCAAAATCGGCGCGGATCGTACCGGGATCGGCCTTCTTCGGATCCGTGGCACCCATCAGCGAGCGGTTCTTGGCGATGGCATCGTCGCCTTCCAGAACCTGAACCATGACCGGACCGGACACCATGAAGCTGACCAGATCCTTGAAGAACGGACGCTCGCGGTGAACGGCATAGAACCCCTCGGCCTGCTGCTGGCTTAGCTGCATCATGCGTGCCGCAACGATGCGCAGTCCGGCCTGCTCGAAACGGCTATAGATCTGCCCCACGACATTCTTGGCGACAGCGTCAGGCTTGATGATGGACAGGGTGCGTTCGACGGGCATTCAAACTTCTCCGGCGGTGTTGAAAAAAGCGGGAACGATGATAAAGACCGTAAACAGCATGATACGGTCCAGTCACACGTGGGGCGCTAGTTTAGCTTTCTCGCTTCCACCGGCCAAGCATTCAGAAACTGACACTTTCGCCGCAGCCGCAGCTTTCCTTGACATTGGGGTTGTGAAACTTGAAAGCGGCATGCAACCCCTCGCGAGCATAATCGAGCGACATGCCCTCCAGCCGCGGCAGAAGGTCACGATCGACAACGACGTTCACGCCGTGCTGCTCGAACACCTCATCATTCACTTCAACCGCATCCGCGTAATCCACCACATAGGCCCATCCGGAACAACCGGTTCGCTTGAGGCTCACCCGCAAGCCGAACCCGGCGCCGCGCCGCTGCAGCTGTCGCCGCACTTGGTCCGCGGCCGCTTCGGTCAGAACAATGGACATCTCCGGAATCCTCATCATTTCGTTCAAATCGGGACAATCACTATCGTGTGGCCACGCGCCGCTCGTGAAGTTCCACACCCCCAGTACCGCCATGCGCGGCGAAGCACCGATCGCATGCGACGGCCCAGACCAGCCCTAGCTAGCGAAGGGCCTGTGCCAACAGGGCAAACCCCAGCAGTGCCAAAATCAATCCAGACAGCGCCGCCAGACGGCCCCGGCGAATCAGGTCTTCACCGGATTTCACCGACAACAGATAGGGAGACCCATCGGCTGGCGCCACCACCCGATTCATCGCCGGCTGGCGCGACAACCGCGCTTGCGCCACCTCGACCTCGCGGCGCGCCGCATCGCGGGCCATTTCCCACTCCGCCATGTCGATTCGGCCATCACCATTGCGATCGAAACGCGCGTGCAACCCGGTCTGGTCCTGCTTCCATTCTGCCATCAAACGCTTGAAGGTGGATTGTGCCGTGGCGCCATCGCTCGCCCGACAGGTTTTGAACTCCCCCAATACGTAGATTTTCTGCCCCACCGGCAACAGCTTTTCGGTATAGCGATAGGGCGCTGGGCGCAACCAGCGCCAGCGCACGTCGCGTGAGCCCGGCCGCGGCCAAGGTGTCGATCCGTACCACACCCGGGTTTGCGCCATGACCCGCGCGCCATCGGGCTGAATGGTGCATACCCCGGACCCGTCGTCCAACAGAAAACCGGCATCGCTCCGGCGCTGCGCAACCCGTGTCCATCGCCGCCGCCCGGCGCGGCCCTCATCACGCCGCGAGACACTGCATTCCCACCAGACCGCGGGTTGTGCACTCATCGGCGAGACCAGGAGTTCACCCGGCAAGGGTCGTACATGGCCCACCAGTTCAACGATCCCCTGAGCGGCTGAGCGAACGCGCGATGTGGGGGTATCCCGCACCCAGCGTAGGCGGCGCAGGCTGCCGAACCAGAGGCTGAACCCGCCGATGATCAAGGCGGCCGCAAGGCCCCAGAGTTGCGGGTCGGTCATGGCGTTTCAAGGATCGAACAGCGGTCGCAGCGCAACATCCCGGGTGTGTTCGGATTCGAACCGGAGCAGTTCCGCGGCCTCGAACCCGAACAGCCGCGCGAGTATCACATCCGGAAAGGTTTCGATCCGGATGTTATTGCGATTCACCGACTCATTATGAAATTCGCGGCGGTCAGCAATCGTGTCTTCCAAGCCGCTGATCCGATCGTGCAAATGGCGAAATGCCCGGTCGGCGCGCAACTCGGGGTACTGTTCGGCCACGGCAAAGAGCTGCCCGAGGCCCGCACGCAGACTCGACTCGGCGCTGCCCAGCGCTGCCATGTCGCGTTGCTCGCGCGCCTGACCGACCGCCGCGCGGGCACGGACCACCTGTTCCAAGGTTTCCTGCTCGTGGCGCATATATCGACGGCAGGCTTCCACCAGTTTGGGAAGCTCTTCGTGCCGCTGGCGCAGTACCACGTCGATGTTGGACCAGGCCTTGGACACATTGTGCTTAAGCCGGATCAGGTTGTTATAGAGGACGATGGCATAGATAATTCCCGCCAGCGCAATCCCCGCCAGCATCATCCAGAACAGCTGCGAATCCATATGTATCATTCCTCCCGGCATGCAACCGATCTGTGCCCATGCATGAACTGACCCTGACACGCCCCGACGACTGGCACCTGCACCTGCGCGACGACGTCGTGATGGCCCGTGTGCTGCCGGCCACCGCAGCGGTCTTCGCCCGGGCAATCGTCATGCCCAACCTGCAGCCGCCCGTCACCACCGTCGCGCAGGCTGCCGCCTACCGAGACCGCATCAGAGCCGCCTGTCCGCCGGGCGCCGGCTTCACACCATTGATGACGCTCTACCTGACCGAAGCGACAACCGGCGAGGAACTGCGTCTGGCGGCGCATACGGACTTCATCCACGGGGTCAAGCTCTACCCAGCCGGCGCAACCACCCACAGCGACGCGGGTGTTCGTCATATCGACCGCATTTTCCCTGCGCTTGAGGTGTTGGCCGAAACCGGACTGCCGCTGCTGGTCCATGGCGAGGTGACCGACCCGGATGTCGATGTCTTCGATCGGGAAGCGCGGTTCATCGATACTGCGCTCGAACCGGTCCTCTCGCGCCTGCCGACCTTGCGGGTGGTGTTCGAACACATCACGACGGCCCAGGCGGTGGCCTTCGTGCGCAGCCGCGCCACGGGCCTTGCCGCAACCATCACGCCGCAGCATTTGCTCTATAACCGCAACGCCCTGTTCCAAGGTGGGCTGCGGCCTCACTACTACTGCCTGCCGGTCCTCAAGGCAGAGCGGCACCGCGCCGCCGTTCTGGACGCAGCGACATCGGGCGACCCCCGATTCTTTCTCGGTACCGACAGCGCGCCTCACGCACGCAGCGCGAAGGAAAGCGCTTGCGGCTGCGCAGGCATCTACTCGGCACCGCTCGCCCTGCCGCTGTATGCCGAAGCCTTCGAGCAGATGGGACGGCTGGATCGGCTCGAAGGCTTCGCCGCGTTCCATGGCGCCGACTTTTACGGCTTGCCGCGCAACGCGGAACGCATCACGCTGATCCGCGAGGACTGGTCTGTTCCGGCCAGTTACCCACTTGGATCGAGCGAACTGGTCCCCCTTCGCGCGGGAGAACGCCTCCGCTGGCGCGTCGCCCCGACGCCAAAGCCCGGCAATGGGCAGGAATCGACCGCATGAGTTCCGTCGATCAACCCATGGCGCGACGCTTCCGCGGTTTTCTCCCCGTGGTGGTGGATGTCGAAACGGGCGGCTTCAATGCCGCGACCGATGCTCTGCTGGAAATCGCCGCGGTGCCCTTGGTACTCGACGCGGATGATCTGCTTCAACCCGGTTCGGTGCAGTCCTTCCATGTTCAACCATTCCCCGGGGCGAACATCGAGGCGGCCGCGCTTGCCGTGAACGGGATCGATCCCTACCACCCGTTGCGCCCCGCCCTTGCCGAAGTCGAGGCACTGCGACGTATCTTTGGCGAGGTTCGGCGCCATATGCGGGACGCAGGCTGCCATCGCGCCATACTGGTGGGGCACAACGCCCATTTTGATCTGGGGTTTTTGAATGCGGCCGTGACTCGCTGCGGCGTGAAGCGTAATCCGTTTCACCCGTTCAGCTGCTTCGATACGGCGACCCTTGCCGGAGTGGCCTATGGCCAGACCGTGCTGCGCCGGGCAGCGCTGATGGCGGGCTTGCCCTTCGACCAAGTGTCGGCCCATTCGGCGGGATACGACGCAACACGCACCGCCGAGCTCTTCTGCCAGGTGGTAAACGCCTTCCGTGGCGTTTATGAACAAAACATCCTGAATGCCAGCGAACCAGCCGGCACTGATGCAGAGGCTCAGGCGGACTGAGTCGCCTGGGCGCCTGCCGCATCGATCATCTGCTTCAGTTCGCCACTCTGGTACAGGCCCATGGTGATATCACAGCCACCGATCAGTTCGCCATCGATGTAGAGCTGGGGGAACGTCGGCCAATTGGCATAAACCTTCAGTCCTTCCCGCAGCTCGGGCTCTTCCAGAATGTTCACCGAGGCGAACGGAGCCTTGCACTCCTTGAGGATACCGCTGACCTTGGCGGAAAACCCGCACTGCGGAAAATCCGGCGTGCCTTTCATGAAAAGCAGCACAGGATGCGACTTGAGCAGGGCCTGGATTTGGCCGACCAATGCATCGTTCATCACAATAACTCCTTGAAACTCTGTGGTGCGGGGACATTACGGGGCACCACGACACGGCTCCAACAGCGTATCACAACCGCAGCGGGACGCCATTCATCGCGCCACCGATGAAAGGGCAGCTCGACCGCTTCAACGATCAGGACGAAAGCGTTGCAAACGCAGGGAATTGAAAACCACCAGAACACTCGACAGGCTCATTGCCCCGGCCGCCAACATCGGATTCATCAATAACCCGGCCAGAGGATACAACGCACCAGCAGCCACCGGGATCAGCAGCAAGTTGTAGCCATAAGCCCATACGAAGTTGAGCTGGATGGTCCGACGGGTCCGGCGGGCCAGCGCAATCGCCTGAGCCACCCCGCGCGGATCGCTGCGCATCAACACCACCCCGCCGGTCTCGATGGCGATATCCGTCCCGGTACCCATGGCGATGCCGACATCGGCCCGCGCCAGTGCGGGTGCATCGTTGATCCCATCGCCAACGAAGGCCACGCGCAGTCCCTGCTTCTGGAGTGAATCTACCGCCTCCCCCTTGCCGGTCGGCAGCACCTCCGCGTGGATCCGGTCGATTCCCAGACGCCCGGCGATGGCTTGCGCCGTCGCTTGCTGATCGCCCGTGACCATACCGACCGACAGTCCCATTGCACGCAATGCCGCAACCATTTCGGTAGCCCCGTCTCGCGGCCGGTCCGCGACCCCCAGAACACCCTGAACCACGCCATTGATCGCGATACAGACGGGGGTCTGCGCCGCCGCTGCGATGGTCTGCAGCGCGGCCGTGAAGTCGCTGGTTTCGCAATCCAGCTGCGCCATGTATCGCGGCGCACCCACGGCAACCTCGGCACCGCCGACCATGCCGCGGACGCCCAGCCCGACTGCCACCTGAATGTCGCTTGCCACGGGCCAAGACAGGCCACGCGTCTGCGCCGCACGCACCACTGCCTCGGCGATCGGGTGTTCGCTCATCGCCTCGACGGCGGCGGCCCGGCTCAGCAGCGCCGCGTCACCGCTGCGCGCCTTCAGCGTGGCCACCTCCGGGCGCCCTTCGGTGAGCGTGCCGGTCTTATCGAACAGCACCAGATCCACTTCGGCCAGCAAATCCAGTGCACTGCCGCGACGAAACAGGATCCCGAGATCGCTCCCGCGCCCAGATGCCACCAGGATGGCTGTCGGCGTGGCCAGACCCATGGCGCAGGGACAGGCGATGAGCAACACGCTCACGGCCGTGGTGAAGGCGTAGCTGAGCGCAGGATCCGGTCCGATCAGCAGCCAGACCACAAAGGTGAGTGCCGAAAGTGCCAGCACAATGGGCACGAACACCCCGGCGATACGGTCGGCGAGTTGTTGGATAGGCGGTTTGTCGGCCTGCGCCTCGGCGACCATTCGGACAATCCGCGCCAGCGTCGTATCGGCGCCAACCCGCACGGCCGCCACGGTCAAGGTCCCATCCCGGTTGATGGTTCCGCCGATCAGCTCAGCGCCCACGTCCTTGGCCACCGGAATTGGCTCCCCGGTCACCATGGATTCATCGACGTAGCTGCGGCCGTCCACAACGACGGCATCGGTGGGAATGCGTTCCCCGGGGCGAACCAGCAACCGGTCGCCCGGACGCACCGCGTCGATGCCGACCTCCTGCCAGTCACCGGATGTCCATCGACGGGTAGTCGTGGCCTGCAAGCGAAGCAGTTTGGCGATGGCCATGGACGCCCGACCGCGAGCGCGCGCCTCCATGCCACGCCCGAGGATGACGAGCGTGATGATGACAGCCGCAGCCTCGAAATAGGTCGTTGCTGAACCGGGCGGGAACACGCCGGGTGCAATCAATGCGACGAGCGAATACCCATAGGCAGCCAAGGCGCCGATCATCACCAGACTGTGCATGCCCGGACTGCCATGACGCAGCTCGCGCAGACCACTGCGATGAAACCGTCGTCCGGCCCAGAACACCACGGGCGTCGCGAGTACCCACTCGAGCAGCTGCCATCCCTGCTCATCCAATCGCGCGGCGGTCCACGCATGCATCCCCGGCAGCATCCGGCCCATGGACAGCAGCACCAGCGGTACCGTGAAGGCAAGCGCCAGAATCAGCGGTTGGCGCCATTGCTCTTGCGGTGCCCCTGCCGGAACCGGCCTCGACCCCGAGCCGGTTCGGGGCTCGAAGACATGGGCCTCATAGCCCGCGCGCGCAATGGCCTCGACCAGATCTTCAGGGGTCTGCCCCGCTGGTTGGTAGTCCACAGTCGCTTGATGAGTCGCCAGATTGACGCGTGCGGACTCGACACCCTCGAGTCGCTCAAGCGCCTTTTCGACCCGGCGGACACAGGCAGCGCAGGTCATGCCACCAACCTCGAACCGGGTGGTGATCACCATGTGCGGCGGTGAAGCGCTGCTAGCAAAACCCGCGATTCCAGACCGGGGGTCGGTGGACCTTCCCATCGCCTCAGGAAACCGGCTGGACGTCGTATCCTTCCTCGCGAACCGCCTCGATCAGCTGCGCCAGCTCGGCTGAGCCGTCGATCTCGGCCTGGCCACGCTCCAGGTCCACCCGCACGGCACGCACGCCGGGGATCTGTTCCAGCGCGCTGGAAACGGCCTTCACACAATGACCGCAGGTCATCCCATCGATTTTGAGAACTACCATGACATCCTCACATCTACGCTGCATTCCGAGCAGAACGGCAACTGCCCAGCCTCATGAATTCGTGGCTTGGACCGTAATCCTTTTCATGACGAGTGTCGATCTTGACCGACCATCTCGCCAAGCCCAACCCGACGCGATGCCGGCGCGTCCGCGCTGTGCAAGCGTGTGTGCAATAATGCGCGCCGGCCTTCGTTGAAAAAATGCCACCCTGACACCTGCGCGGCTCACCGCCAGGCAACCGCTCCGCCGACGCCCGGTAGGCGCGCACAGTCCAGTACTGCCCCACGATCCCGTCTTTCGTATCCGAGTGCCTGCCCATGTCCATTCCGTCACCCGCCCCTGCCGTCGCCGATCCCTTTGATCTGGCCAGCCCATTCGAACGACGCATTCTCGTGCATTACGGGGAAGTCGCGCTCAAAGGCCGTAACCGCATCCAGTTCGAGCAGAGCTTGCAGCGCACGCTGCATCATCGCCTGCGCATGGCCGACGTCGATGCGACAGTCGAACTGCGCCATGACCGGCTCTGCGTGCGCCTCCCGCCCGCGCAAACCATACCCATGTCGAACATCACTGCCCTGTTGCGCGAGGTGCCGGGCATCGTCAACTTCGCCCCGGCGTTTCATGCCGGAGTCAGCGCCCTGGACCCCGAGGCGGGTCGCGTCTGGCTGGGGCGCGCACTAATCGCGCTAGCGGCCGATGCACCGCCCCCCGGAGCTGGATTCGCCGTTCGCGTTAACCGCGCCTACAAGAAATTCCCGCTTCCTTCGACCCAACTGGAGCGGGAACTGGGAAGCGCAATCGCGTTGAACACGCCCTGGAAACGGGTCGATCTCACCACGCCGGCGCGGACCTTTCACGTCGACATCCTGCGGGACGGCCTTTACTGCCATATCGGCACACAAGCCGGGCTGGGCGGATTGCCACTCGGTAGCGCCGGCCATGTGCTGGCGCTTCTGTCTGGTGGCATCGACTCGCCCGTGGCCGCCTGTCTGATGGCCAAGCGCGGTTGCACGGTCGATCTCTTGCACATGACGCCGAGCCATCTGGTCCAGCAACAGATCGAAGAGACGCCGGTCGCCGCCCTGGCGCAGCAGATCAGCCGCTACGCCCAGCGTTGCCGGCTGTTCGTGCTGCCCTATACGCACTTCGACCTCGCGATTCCCGGCGATGCGGATGGCTATGGCTTACTGCTGTTCCGTCGCTTTCTCGCCCGCGCCGGTGCCGCACTTGCCTGGCAGATTCGGGCGCGCGCCATGGTTTCGGGCGACAGCCTGGGCCAAGTCGCCTCGCAGACACTGGAAAACCTGGTGAGCACCTCACAGGCGACGGACATGCCCATCCTGCGGCCCCTGATCGCCGACGACAAACAGGAAATCATCAACTTGGCGCGGCGGCTGGGCACCTACGCGCTTTCCCTGGCGCCGTACAAGGACTGCTGCGCCCTGCTGAGCCGCAACCCGCGCACACGCTCGCGGGCCAAGCATCTGGCGGCGCTGGAACAGGAACTGATCCCGGATTACCCAGCGCTCATCCAGCGCACCCTGGATCAACAAACCGTGCTCACCTACGACTGCGGTCGCAGGATCGATGCGCCGGGTGATTCCGACGGGGGTTAACCGGCATTCGGCAGCCGGCGGAGCATGCGTCGGAGGCGATCGGATCGCTCCGGGTTCACCCCATCACCGCCCCTGCGCCGTATACACCTCGATCCGACCGGCAGGGCCGACATACCAGGATGCCATCCAGCTCACCAGACTCACCACCAGCGCCGCCAGCATGGCTGGGAAAAATCCGCTGATCGTGAAGTCTTCCATGACGGCGGCAACCAATCCCAGCATGGCGGCATTGATCACCCACAGAAACAAGCCCAGTGTCAGCAAGGTGATCGGCAAGGTCAGGATGACCAAAATCGGCCGGATGATGGCATTGGCCAATCCCAGCAGGAAAGCGGCGCCCAGGAGCGTCCAGAATCCACTGATCTGGATACCGGGGACGATCGCAGAAGCGATCCCCAATGCCAGCGCAGTGACAAACAAACGAATCAGAAAACCAGGCATACTCAAGACTCCTTTCGTCATCGATCCCGCAAAAGCATGTTGCTCATTTGAAAGTCGGCGCAGTCGTTCGTTCCCGTCAGCGTGATACTGAACGATGACGTTTTCGGGAATGCGGGCTTTCAACGTATCGGAACGGGCGCCTGAGCCGCGCCCGCAACATCCACTGTCGATTCGCACCGAATCGGCACGCCTTCGCCAAGTGGCCAAGGGCCAGGGTTGGCACCGGCCAGTTTGTCCGCCAGCCGAGTCGGTTCCGGCAGGCGATAGCCCCGCGAGCACGACTGGACCAATGCAACGGCTTCGGTCAGGCCCACTCGATGGCCACAGGAGACGATGACCGGCCGAACGTTCTGCCGCGTGCGCAGCACGGTCCCGATGACCTCACCGTCATGAACGAGCGGCGACTGACTGCCAGATGCTCGATCCGGTTCGGCATAGCGGCCACAAAGTACCGACTTGGCCACACCGATGGTCGGTCGATCCAGGAGCACGCCCAGGTGGCTGGCCACACCCAGGCGCCGGGGGTGAGCGATCCCCTGGCCGTCGACCAGGATCATATCGGGCACCTGCGGCAAACCGGACAGCGCAGCCAGCAGCGCTGGCAATTCGCGAAACGACAGCAGCCCCGGCACGTAGGGAAACCGGGTCGGCAGCTCGGCAAGGCTCCCGGCCACCGGAACCAGATCCGGATACCGAAAGAGCACTGCGGCGCCACGCGACCGGCTCCCCTGTGCCGGAAATGCCACATCCACGCCGGCGATCCAGCGAATGCCATCGACGCGCCCGTGCCGCTGAACCCGGCCGCGCCACTGTTTCTGTAACGCGCGCGCGGCGGCCGGGGTCAGCTCATCCGGCCAGGGCAACGGGACGCGCGGAAGAGAAGACATGCCCTACTGCGCGAGGATGCGAATGATCTGGTACTCCTCGGCCGGTGCCTGCTTGTTGTGACCCACCACATCGGCCAGCGGAACGGCCACCAGTTGCGTGCCCTGCAGGCCCACCATGGTACCGGTCTGTCCCGCACGCAGACACTCGACAGCCTTGACACCCAAGCGGCTGGCCAACAGACGGTCGAAATGCGTGGGTCGCCCGCCGCGCTGCACGTGGCCGAGCTGGGTCACGCGGCATTCGAAACCCTTGTGCTTCTCTTCGATGTACGCAGCAATCTCACTGAAGGAATGGGCTGCGCCTTCAGCCACCATCACGATGACGTGCGCCTTCTCGCGGATCCAGGCCTGCTCGACCGTGGCAAGGATCTCCTCGAGTTCCAGCGGCAGCTCGGGAATGTGGATCACCTCGGCGCCGCCGGTATAGCCCGCCATCAGGGCGAGATAGCCACAATGCCGGCCCATGGCCTCGACGATGAAGATGCGCCCGTGACTGCTGGCGGTATCGCGCAGGCGATCCACCGCTTCCAGAATGGTATTCAACGCCGTATCCATGCCAATGGTGGCGTCGGTTCCCACGATATCGTTGTCGATGCTGGCCGGGATTCCGACCACCGGAAAGCCCTGTTGATGCAGGGCGGTGGCGCCGGCCAGCGAGCCATCTCCGCCGATGACGACCAGGCCACCGATGCGCCGACGCGCCAGCACCTCCAAGGCGCGCTGCTGAACCTCGGTCTGCTTGAATTCCGGCAGGCGCGCGCTGCGCAGAAAGGTTCCACCCTCCTGGATCTTGCCGCCGACCTCACGGGGTCCGAGCGCAATCAGATCATCATTCACCAGGCCGAAGAATCCACGCTGGATGCCCATCACTTCGATCCCATGATGGAGTGCATACCGGACCACGGCTCGGATCGCCGCGTTCATGCCCGGCGAATCGCCACCGCTGGTCATGACCGCAATGCGCTGGATCGGCTTCACTGCTGAATTCGAACTCATGGTGTGGCTCCCGGCTGATCACAGATATTGGCGCGTCGAACATGGGAAACATTTATTGGGTTCAAGAATACGCCGTGGCCTTCCCTTCGGGCCAGCATTTCGCCCCACGGCGGAAATCCACTTCGCCTCATGTCGCCATTCATAATTTTCATGACTGGCGTCAATACTTCTATGCCGCAGTTCCGTCACACTGAACTCGAACCGCTCGTCAGAGTGCGGCGAATACGCATTTCTTGGCAACCCAGAGGCTCGGTTGTGCACTTGGAGAAGACCATATGATCAAATATTTACGCTACACACTGATGCATCTCACCTTGCTGGCCGTCATCGTCAGCATCTTCGCAGGGGGTCCCTGGATTCTCGTGACGGGGGCCGTCGCCGGCGCCTTTCTGTTCCTCGGCGATCACTTCATGGGCGACTACCTGGATGAACCCGAGTATGCCCATCCCGGCATTCTCAATGCTCTGCTGTACCTGGTATTGCCCCTATTGGCCGCCGGTAGCCTGGCACAAGCCTGGATGCTCGGCAGCGGCGACTTCCTCGGCATCGGTACGGCCATCCAAAACATGACCGGCTTTGATGTCTTCGCTGCACGCGCGCAGACCGGACTGGCCAGTATCCTGGGCACCATCGTCGTGTTGGGGGTGCTGATCGCCGCAGCCGGAACCAATGTAGGTCATGAGCTCACGCATCGGACCTGGAGCCGGCGCGACATGATTCTGGGACGCTGGATGCTGGCGTTCAGCGCCAATCCGGATTTCGCTGTGGAGCATGTATATAACCACCACGCTCGTGTCGCGACGATTGGTGACCCGGCAACGGCCCGGCGCAAGGACACCAACTTCTGGCTGTGGGTTCCGGGCGCCATCTGGCATGAGCATGTGGCGGCTTGGCGTTTCGAAATCGACCGTCTGCGCAAGATCGGCAAGCCGGTACTGTCCGTCGATAATTCGATGCTGCGTGGTTATGCCATGGTGCTTGCGCTGGCCGGCATTTTCTTCGCTGCCGCCGGCTGGCTCGGTGTCGCGGTATTCTTGGCAACGGCCTTGGTCGGCAAGCTCACGCTAGAAGTAGCCAACTACATGGAACACTTCGGTCTGGTGCGCGTTCCCGATGAGCCGGTCCAGCCGCGGCATTCCTGGAATACCAACAAGCGCATGTCGAGCTTCGTGCTCTACTCGCTGACCCGCCACTCCGCGCATCACGAGCAGGGCGACCTGCCGTTCTGGGTGCTCAAGCCCTACCCGGACGCACCCGAAATGCCCCATGGCTATGCCGGAACCTTTCTGGCCGCCCTTTGCCCGCCCCTGTGGCGCCGGATGATTACCCCGCTGCTTCTGGAGTGGGACGCCAAGCAAGCCTCACCGGCGGAGCGGGAAATTGCGCAGAAGGAAAACGCCCTGAGCGATATCGCGGAACTGCGGCGCACGACGCTCGCCGCAGGGTAATCCCATCCCTTCGAAGGGGGCTAATGGATGAGATTATCGGGCCAAGGATGGCCCACCTTTTTCCTGCACGCCAACAGACACCGACTCAACCAAACGGCAACCCCCCACCTCGCCAGTCAATCCGGCTCACGCGCCATCACCGGCCTCAATGCGGCGCAGCAAGCCTGCCGCCTGCTCTCGCCAGACCCCATCGCGCGACGCAATTTCCCGAGCGATCGGCAGAGCATCCGCCGGTTGGCCCAGTGCCAGAAGAATTCCCGCCTTGTTCAACCGAAGCGCATCGCTGTCCGGATTGTGGCGCAGCCCTTGGGTGATCGCATCGAGCGCAGCAGCCGCGCCCTGGGCATCGAGTAGTAGATTCGACCAGGCAAGCCAGGTCAGATCATCCGCCGGCCAGCGGCGGGTGGCCGCCTGATAGGCGCTCAGCGCCGCGTCGGTCTGTCCGATCGACTCCAGATTCCACGCTGCCGCCAGGTACCGGTCTGGATCTGCCCGGGCTGGCAGCTGGCCCGGCGCCAGCACCACCTGCGCCCACGCGCCGCCCCACTCCCAGGTCCGCAGAAAGGTCGCCTCGTTGAGCACGGCCCGACGAGTCGTCCCCGACCGCAAGATCACATTGCGACCGGGTTCCCAGCCCACCAGAACGGCATAATGCCACCGTGGATATTGCGGCAATCCCAGATTCTGAAATACCAGCACCGGCCAGCCAGCCTGCAGCTGGTCTTGCATTTCCCGAGGCGTCTTCACGGGATAGATCAAGCGCCCGTGACGCCGAGCCGCTGCGATCATCTCAGCCTGCAGGCTGCCCTGCCGACCCGGCAGATAAACCTGCGCCACCAGGTCATCCGGCGATCGCGCGATTCCGCTGTAGGTCAGGACTTCCGCCAAGGCGGCTGGACCACATTCGTAGTCCCGCTGAGGGAAAAATGGGACATCAGTCAATTCCTGAACCGGCATCCTCTCAGTCGGCCGATCCAGTGCCGGAACGGTCAGCGTACAACCCTTGAGGAGGATGAGTGCCGCCAGCACTGCGGCGAGTCGTATCACTTTCTTTCTCATGCCCTTTTCGGCTCGCCGGCAACCTGCTTCATAACATCATCCCGGATCACGCGCCGCCGGGTGCGCCAGCTGCGGTCGATTACGGGTGATCCATAGACTCGCCAGCACGGACGAGACAATCAAGACGGCGACCACCATGAGAGACCACGAAACAGGAATCTTGTACACATCGAGCAACAGCATCTTGGCACCGATGAAAATCAGCACAGCCGCCAGGCCATATTTCAGCAAACTGAAGCGGCCGGCAAAATCAGCCAAAAGGAAATACATCGCACGCAGACCCAGAATAGCGAAGATGTTCGAGGTCAGCACGATGAAGGGATCGGAGGTGACGGCAAAAATGGCCGGGATGCTGTCGACTGCAAAGATAAGATCAGTGATCTCTACCAGCACCAGCACCACGAACAGCGGCGTAAACCACCGCATGCCATTCTTCATGACCCAGAACGACTCACCCTCGAGTTTATCCGTGATCCGCAAATGTCCGCGCATCCAGCGAAGCATGGGGTTCTTTTCGAGATTGGGCTCGTGCTCGGCGAAAAATGCCATCTTGAAGCCCGTGAATAGCAAAAAGGCGCCAAACACGTACAGAATCCAGTGAAAACGGGCCAGCAGCCAAGCCCCCAGAAGAATCATCACTGTGCGCATAACGATGGCGCCGAGGACACCAAAGAGCAAAACCCGTCGCTGATACTCGGCCGGGATAGCGAAGTAGCTGAACAGCATGAGCCAGACAAAGATGTTGTCGACCGCGAGCGACTTCTCGATGAGGTAACCAGTCAGGAATTCCGTGGCTTTCTGGTTCGCGATATCGCGCCCCATGGCGCCGTCGAGATACCACCAGAATCCCGCGCAGAACAGGAGCGCCAGGGTCACCCAAGCGACAGACCACGCGCCAGCCTCACGCAGCGAGACCTTGTGTGCCTTGCGGCCACCCAGCAGAAAAAGATCCATACCGATCATGGCGAGGGCGAATGCGAAAAAACCTGCCCAAAGCCACATATTTCCCACGGTTTCCATGCCACGTTGCTCCCCGTCGAATCATAAAAAAACCCCGATCCGGTCAGGATCGGGGTCCATGATTCGCCATGGGAGCCTTCGCCTGACTGGCGAAGGTCTTGCTTGCAACCCTTATCGGGTTGCCCAAGGTACCGGATGGGTCATCGTAATGACGATACCTTGACGAGAAGCTACTCCCCTTCAGCTGGCACACTATCGCGTTGGACGAAGTCCGTCAACCGCCTCGTGCCGGCAGGATCGGGATCGCTCTACCGCACCGAGCGGGTAAATGGGAATACTTTGGTGAGTCCCAGAATATCGGTGATCAACAACAGAACGAAGATGAATACCAGTGCGCCGATCAGTGAGTTGCCTCCGGCCGGCAACTGTTCGATGTGCTGATCAATCCGGGCGATCTCGGCGTCGGTCAAGGCCGCAACACGAGACTGGGCATCGGCAGGACTGACACCCAGTCGAACCAATTGTTTCACCACGTCTTCCCGGGCCAGAAAACCTTGGATGCGTGCTCTTTCCGAGCGTGTCTGTTCAATACCGGATTGCGCCATGGCCTGTGCGGTGGTCACCACGGCCGTGGCATGAGCCGCTGGAACTGCCAAGGTCATTATCAAAAATGGGGCCATCACCCCCCAAACCATACCCTTTCGTATCCATCCAAGCATCTCGTCGCTCCTTTCATTCTGGCTGATTGTGCTTTAGCGGCGTACAACTCGAATCTGCGAACGATTCATCCTCGTCCGCCGGATCTCTGTCGATTACGGACGGCGTTAAACCGCTGACTGAAGATAGTTGGGATCGCCCAGCTCGTCCATCAGATGGAGCTGGGTTTCGAGCCAGTCGATGTGCTCTTCCTCGCTTTCGAGGATGTCTTCAAGTACTTCCCGGCTGATGTAGTCGCCGATGCCTTCCATGAAGGCAATCGCGTCCTTGAGGGCTGGATGGGCAATACGCTCCAGTTCCAGATCGCAGCGCAGCACCTCGCGAACCGATTCGCCAATCATCAGCTTGCCGAGCGACTGAAGATTGGGCAGGCCTTCGAGAAACAGAATTCGCTCGATCAGGACATCGGCGTGCTTCATCTCGTCGATCGACTCGGCATAGATCTTCTTGCCGAGGCTTTCATATCCCCAGTTTTTGCACATGCGTGCATGCAGGAAGTACTGGTTGATGGCGGTGAGCTCATTTTCGAGGATTCGATTGAGCCACTCGATGGCCTGAGGATGACCTTTCATGACAACGCTCCGAGGAATATCTACCTCGCAATCTTAATCGAAAGCGAGGTCGCCCCGGTAGGGTTACGCGTCAGCCTGCGGAAACAGCACAGCGATCCGTCGTGGTCGTCATCGGTGCGAAGGGCATGTCGGATGCACGCTCAAGCATCTGGCAGACATGACCGCGACAGCGGCCGCATCCGGTCGCAACACCCAGCGTCGATTGCAGAGCGGGCAAGGTCTGATGCCCCTGGGCCATTGCCTCCGCAAGATCCCGGTTGGTGACAGCACGACAAACACAGACGTACATGGCTCGGTTCCTCCAATCACTCAAATGATGAGCAACTGAAGGATAATATGCAGCGAATAAGAATCGTTGTCAATTGCGGACGAGACGCGAGCCGCAACCCGCTATCCCGTTGTGCTTCAGCCAACCGCAGCCTGACGCGGCATGAGCGCCGGACCGTTCTCCTGTCCACGCCCGACGGCCAGCATCCGTTCCACGGCAAGACGCGCACCCGCGGCGACCTCGGGATCCACCTCGACGGCCGGGGACAGGGTCTGCAGCGCATGCAGCACCTTGGGCAGCGTAATGCGTTTCATGTGCGGGCACAGATTGCAGGGACGAATGAATTCCACGCTCGGAAACTGCACCGCCACGTTGTCGCTCATGGAGCACTCAGTGACCATGACCACCCGGGAGGCACCGGCTTCCTCGATATGGCGCACCATACCCGTAGTGGACCCCACATAGTCCGCTTCGTCCAGGACATCCGGCGGACATTCGGGATGGGCGATGATGTGGATGCCGGGGTGGCGCTGGCGATATTCACGCAGCTGTGGGCCGGTAAAGCGCTCGTGCACCTCGCACGCCCCCTGCCAGAGGATGACCTGCACATCGGTCTTGGACGCGACCCAGCGTCCCAGATACTGATCCGGCAGGAAAATCACCCGGTCGGTCCCGAGCGATTCGACCACTTCTACGGCATTGGCCGAGGTGCAGCAGATATCAGAAGCTGCCTTGACGGCCGCCGATGTATTCACATACGTCACGACCGGCACGCCGGGATAGCGCTTGCGCAACAACGCAATATCGGCCGGTGTGATCGAATCAGCCAGTGAGCAGCCCGCTTCGGTATCAGGGATCAGCACGGTCTTTCCCGGGCTCAACACCTTGGAGGTCTCGGCCATGAAATGAACGCCGCACTGGACGATCACATCAGCGTCGGTGTGCGCCGCATGCTGCGCCAGACCCAGCGAATCCCCGGTGTAATCGGCAATCCCGTAGAACACTTCGGGGGTCTGATAGTTATGGGCGAGAATGACCGCGTTGCGCTCCCGCTTGAGCCGGTTGATCGCCGCAACATAGGGCGCGTGCACGGCCCACTCGACTTCGGGTACCACATGCTGCATGCGGGCATAGATGGGTTCCAATGCCTTGCGCTGAGTCGCATCCAATGTCGGCACGGCCGAAGAATCATGGGGTGTGAGTCGGTTCATGGCTGTTCCTCGACGAAAGCTCCATCGCGAACGGGGCCTTCGCGTTCCTCTGTCGTTCGTTAGCTCCTTATACTAGAGTTGAGCATAAAGGGTGTCAACTGTCACGAAACCCGCCCGGCAACCCCACTCCGGGAGTCGGACGCTCGCGCAATACCCGTCTGCGAAAGCGGAACAATTGCGCGGGGCGACCTCCGGTGTCGTAGGCCAGTTCTCCGGTACTGGCCACCAGCCCCCCCTGCTCGACCAGACGCCGGAAGTTCTGCTTGTGCAGACTCATCCCGGTCAACGCCTCCACCACCTGCTGTAACTGCCACAGGGTGAAACGCGCGGGTAACAACTCGAAAACGACCGGCCGATATTGGATCTTGCCGCGCAGACGACTCATCGCCGTGGCCACCACGCGCCGGTGATTCAATGCCATGGGCATTCCCAAGGCGGGATGACCACCGGTGGTGCCGCATTCGGGCACCAGAGCGGCCTGGTAGAGCAACTCGTAACGCTCCAAGACCCGTTCAGGCACCCAGGGGGCGCCGTTCAGTCCGAAATGGATATCCATCCGCTCGCGCTCGCGTTCGATCTGGATCGGATCAGGCAGACCAGTCAACCAATGCTGAAGTGCCGGAATCAATTGCTCGTCGATGACCGCCGGACGTCCATCACGCCAGTCTTCCCACGGAAAAAAGGCGTACACATCCCGCCAGTTTGCACCGGGCTGCGCAATAGCCTGCTCCTGCATCAAGGCCAGGTATGCCACACTGATGCGCCGCAGTCCTTCTCCGGCGCGTCCTTCGTCGAAGGTATAGAGCTGCTCGACATAACCCAGCGACAGTCGTGACTGGCGCGCCACCCAACTGCGCAAGGTCCGCTCCAGGGTGCGGTCGGTTCGTGGATCCAGCGGCCCCCAAGGCAGTGCATGCAACAGGGGCTGTTCGGCCAGCGCCGAATCCGGGGTTTGAATGGTCAGTATGCGCGGCACGCCAGCTGTCACGGCGAGGATCATGGCGCACAGATCGACCCGAAGCGCATCGGCACCCTCGGATGTCACCGGAGACAGCTCAATCACGGTACCTCCGCGCAGCCGCCAAGCCAGTGCGGCAAACCCGTCGTCCCTCATGGGTGCGGGGAACGGACCGCCACAGTCCGTGGGGCAACCGGCGTCCGCGTCTCGGCAGATCTGCCCCGTCATGGCCCAGATAGATCCAAGCCCATCCCAGAAGGGTTCGAATCAGGCGACGACGATACGCCCAGGGAATCTGCTCAAAGCGATCCACGCGACGCAGCGTCAATGGTGAAACGCGGTAACATTCTCCCGCCACCGCATGACGCCCCGGTGACCAAGCCATCGGGTAGCGTGCCAACGCGCGCAGATCAAACCGGCGGGAGATGACTACGGCCCCCAGGTAGTCGGCGCCGGCCAGCAAGTGCTGGGCAGGCTCGCCGCGACGCAGGGTGCCATATACAAATAGCGCAGGACGACGCATGGGATACCGAATCGACCGGCTCGCCTGCCGTCAGGGCAAGCGCTTCGCCGGAGTTGCAGCGGGCACCCCGGTCCATGGATCGATGATGCCCGCCAGCGTATCGACAAAATCGAGCGGCTCATCCAGGAACAGATGATGGCGTGCCTTGGGCAGGCAAATGAACGGCACGTCGTCGGCATACCACTTGCGGGTATTTTCCAACATGAACTTGCCGAACAACATACTTTTTTCGCCATAAAGCATGGCTGCCGGGATCTTCAGCTGCTTCACTTCCATCGCCAGATCATCGTAGATCGTCTTTTGCAGGAAGCGCATGTCGAATTTCCAAGTCCATCCGCCCTCCACGGCCATCAACGAATGCCGGGCGATATAGTCCAGGATATAGCGATTGGCGCAGGGCTGCGGGGGAACCAGCTTGAAGCGGGCGACGGCTGACTCGAAGTCGGGATATACGGTCTTCTTTTCTTTGAAGGGCGACGAGCGCATGTCGTTTCCGGGGCTGAAGCCTGGGGGGAAAATCGCCGAATCGCACACCACGATTCCGGACAGCCGATTGGCATAGTGCAGGCCGGCCTTCAAAGTGGCCAGGCCGCCGAAACTATGCCCGGCGATGACGGTATTGGCGCCGAAGCCCGCATCTTCGCAGACGCTCATCAATTCCTTGGCAAACAGATCACCGGAATACTGATCGCGATGGCCGCTGTCTCCCATGCCGCTCAGGTCAACCGCACAGACGGAATAGCGATCAATGAAAAACGGCGCGATGAAATCCCACCAATGGGCATGTGCGCCACCGCCATGAACCAGGAGCAGGCCGGGCTTGCCGGTTTCACCCCATGTCAGATAGTGGATGGGACAACCTTCCACTTCGATTCGCCGCTCGCGATAAGGGGTCTGAACCGCCCGGACGAACCAGTCCGGCGCCTGCGTGATTTCCTGTTCCATGCCAACCAACCTCTGCAGCCTGAAAAAACCGCCTGTCGGCGAGTCACAGGGCAATGGCGTGGTAGAGGATGCGGGATGGAAAAGCCATGCCACGGTGTGCTTAACCGCGACTGGGGAAGATGGTCGGGGCGGCAGGATTTGAACCTGCGACCCCCAGCACCCCATGCTGGTGCGCTACCAAACTGCGCTACGCCCCGACGTTACGCCGTGAGACACTGCTTCGAGTCTCGAAGCCTGCCTCGGCGAGGGCGCAATCATACCTGCATTGGATGTATCTGGGAAGCGCTTTTCACCAAAATCAACTGCGCAGAAACTGCAGCACTTCCTCGAGTTCAACACGCAGTTCCCGAATGCGCTCGCGCCGCTGATCGGAATCGGCAACGGGGCTGGCGAGTTTCTGGCGCGCCCCACTGATGGTGAATCCCTGATAGTAAAGCAGGTCGCGGATCTGGCGAATCAGCAGCACATCACTGCGCTGATAATAGCGGCGATTGCCGCGCCGTTTGGAGGGGCTGAGCTCGTCGAATTCCTGCTCCCAATACCGAAGCACATGCGGCTTGACCGCACACAGCTCACTGACCTCACCAATGGTGAAATAGCGCTTGCCCGGAATCGGAGGCAGCTCGTCGTTATTGCCGCTTTCCAACATACGCATGCACCCGTGCGCGCAGATTCTGGCCCGGACGGAAGGTCACCACCCGCCGCGCGGAAATCGGAATTTCCTCGCCCGTCTTGGGATTGCGGCCTGGGCGCTCCCCTTTGTCCCGCAACTCGAAATTCCCGAAACCAGAGAGCTTAACCTGTTCGCCCCGCTCCAAACACTGGCGGACCGTTTCGAAAAACAGGTCAACCATGTCCTTTGCTTCCCGCTTGTTAAGCCCCAGTTCTGTGAACAGACGTTCGGCCATCGCAGCCTTGGTCAATGCCATGAATAGTTACTCCCTGATCCGGGCGCCTGCCTTGAGTTCCAGATGACGAACGATCACATTGATCACCTCGTCAACATCGCGGTCCTCAAGAGTGCGCTCGTCATCTTGAAAAATCAACCCGAAAGCAGCGCTTTTTGATCCTTCTTCTAGACCGGGTCCGCGATAGACGTCGAACAGTATGCACTCTTTCAACCACGCGCCACCGGCCTCGCGAATGAGTCGAGTCAACTCGCCGACTGGCACGGCATCGGGAATTACCAGCGACAGATCCCGGCGAACGGTCGGGAATCGCGAGAGTGCTGTAAAATGAAGCGGAATCGCTGGCGGATTGGCTTCCAGATCCCACTCGAACACGAGCACACCGGCCGGCAGATCCAATCCAGCCGATAGAGCCGGATGGAGTTCTCCCAGCCAGCCGACCGGGGTTCCCGCCACAGTCAACCGTGCACTCTTTCCGGGGTGGAGCGCCGGATGGGTATCGACCGAAGCGCTCAAGGACGGCAGGCGGGAAATCGCCACCAAGGCCTCGAGATCTCCCTTGACCTCAAAGAAGCCCGCATTGGATCGCGTGCCGCCCTGCCATTGCTCTGAAAGCGTCGGTCCATGAACCAAGCCCGCAAATCGGTCGCGCTGGACGATTCCGCTGTCCGTTCGACGAAACACTTTGCCGACTTCGAAGATCCGCACCCGCTCGCTCTGACGCTTCAGATTGCTCCTGAATGCCTGGACCAGCCCCGGCCAGAGGGTGGTCCGCATCTGGGAGAGATCACGGGACAGTGGATTGATCAAGTCGATGGGCCGCTCGTCTCCCAAGAATGCCGACTGAATCGCGGGATCCACAAAACTGTAGGTAATGGCTTCGTGATAGCCCCGCTCCGCCAGAACATGGCGGACACGTGCAGCGGTCAACCCGATCTCCGGCGCCGCAATTGGCTTCAGCGTGAAGCGGGGCGCACGCGCTTCCAATGCATCGTAACCCCGCAAACGAATCAGTTCTTCAATAAGATCCACTTCGATCTTAATGTCGAATCGATAGGCAGGAGCACACACATCCCAACCGGAATCGACGCGCTGCCAGCTCATGTTCAATCGATCCAGCAGCGCTTCGATCTGCTCCCGGGGAAACGAGCTGCCCAACAAGCGCTCCACACGGGCATGACGCAGCGTGATCGGCATTGCCGTAAACGCCGCTTCATGCGCACAGATCACCGGCCCCGCACGCCCCCCCGCCATCTGCAACAGCAGCTCGGTGGCACGCTCCAACGCGCGCCGCTGCAGCGTCGGATCAACACCCCGCTCGTAACGCTGGGAAGCCTCGGTATGCAAACCATGCCGTCGCGCACGCCCCGCCACAGCGTTCGGCGCGAAATGGGCACACTCCAGAAATACCCGGGTCGTCTCATCCGTCACGGCGCTCCGGCTACCTCCCATGATTCCGGCCAGGGCAACCGCTCCGTCCTCATCGGCAATGACCAGCTCATCCGTATTCAGAATGATCTCCGGGCCGGTAAGCAGTCGAAGACTTTCCCCGACCTTGGCCCAGCGCACCTGAAGATGCCCGCTGATCCGGTCCAGATCGAAGGCATGCAGCGGTTGCCCGAGTTCGAGCAGTACATAGTTGGTGACATCCACCATGGGTCCGAGGCTACGCAAACCCGCGCGCCGCAGCCGCTCGCGCATCCATAGAGGCGTCTGCGCCTGAGGATCGAACCCGTCCACAACACGACCCAAATAGACCGGACAGGCCTCGACGTCGGTCACGACCACCGCTTGCGTGGCGTCTGGATTCCCCACCGGCGCACCGACCAGATCCGGCTCGGCCAACTGCGCGCCGGTCAACGCGGCCACTTCACGGGCGACGCCCAACACACTCAAGCAATCGCCCCGGTTGGGCGTCAGATCGATGTCCAGGACATGCGCATCGAGATCCAGATAGGCCCGCACATCTTTTCCGATCGGTGCATCGGCGGGCAATTCCAGCAGGCCATCCGCGCTCTCCGCCAGCCCCAGTTCCCGCGCTGAACACAGCATCCCGAAGGATTCCACACCCCGAAGGCGTGCAGCCTTGATCACCAGATCGCCCGGCAGCGATGCACCGACCCGTGCCAACGGGACCCGCAGTTCTTCACGCGCATTGGCGGCCCCACAGACCACCTGCAGCATTTCGCCGCGCCCATCATCGATCTCGCACACCTTCAAGCGATCGGCCTGAGGATGCGGCGTTACCCGCACGATGCGAGCGACCACCACCTGCTGAAACCCCGGTGCTGCCGGCTCGATGCTATCGACCTCAAGACCGCCCATGGTCAGTGTATGCGCCAGCGCCTGAACCGGGGGGACCGGGCGCACCCATTCTTTCAGCCAGTCATCTCCGAAACGCATCCATCACCCATTCATAGCGAACCTGAGCGAAGTCAGGCGAATTGCCGCAAGAACCTCAGATCGCTTTCAAAAAACAATCTCAGGTCATTGATTCCATAACGAAGCATGGCCAGCCGCTCCACGCCCATCCCGAAGGCATACCCGGTAAAACGCTCAGCATCGATTCCGACGTGTCCGAAGACGGCAGGATGCACCATGCCGCAACCCAAGACTTCCAACCAACCGGTCTGTTTGCACACCCGGCAGCCATCGCCATTGCACATCACGCATTCGATATCGACCTCCGCCGAGGGCTCGGTGAAGGGAAAGTAGGACGGCCGGAACCGAACCGACAAGGAACGCTCGAAAAAAGCCTGCAGAAAATCCTGTAGTACGCCATACAACTCGTTGAAGCTGGCCTGCTCATGAACCACCAGACCTTCCACCTGATGGAACATCGGCGTGTGCGTCAAATCAGAATCACACCGGTATACGCGTCCCGGCGCAATCAGGTGCAAAGGCGGCGACTGTCGCTCCATGGCGCGAATCTGAACCGGCGAAGTGTGCGTTCGCAGCAACAGCCCGGACTCCACGTAGAACGTATCATGCATGGCGCGCGCGGGATGCTGTTCAGGGATATTGAGCGCCGTGAAGTTGTAATGCTCGGTCTCGATTTCGGGCCCTTCGCTCACCGAGAATCCCATCGAACAAAACAATGCCGCGATCCGCTCCAGCGTCCGCGTCACCGGGTGGCGGCCGCCACGCGGCATGCCGACCCCCGGCAAGGTCACATCGATCTGTTCGGCAGCCAGCTGTTTCGCCAGCGCATCACGTTCCAACACCTCCCGGCATTCACGGTACGCCTGCTGAAACCGATCCTTGTCGACGTTGATCCGCTGGCCCGCTGCCGCGCGCTCCTCTGGCGGAAGATCTCCCAAGGCCTTGAGCTGTGCGGTCAACTCTCCCTTGCGGCCCAGCAGGCGCACACGGATCTGATCGAGTTCCACCACATCACGGGCTTTGCGCAGATCCGCCAGAGCGGATTCCACAAACGGGTTGAGATCGCCCACAATCACCTCTTCGCTTTCATGGGTCATGAATGACAAAGGGGAAAGCCATTAGCCGCTTTCCCCTTGCCCGGATCGAGAGGACCTCACGGGTCCGGCATGATCAGGCTGTCAAACCGGCCTTGGCCTGCTCAGCCAGCTTGGCAAAACCAGCCTTGTCATTCACAGCCAGATCGGCCAGGACCTTGCGATCGACCTCAATGCCCGCCGTGTGCAGGCCGTGAATCATCCGGCTATAGGACAAGCCACATTCACGGGCTGCGGCATTGATGCGGACGATCCACAGGCCGCGGAAGTCGCGCTTGCGCACGCGCCGGTCACGATAGGCATATTGTCCGGCCTTGATGACGGCCTGCTTCGCGACGCGGTAAACGCGGCTGCGGGCACCGTAATAACCTTTGGCCTTGTTGAGCACCTTGCGGTGCCGGGCGCTGGCCGTGACGCCCCGTTTCACTCTGGGCATATCAATATCCTCGCGGCATCACAAATAGGGCAACAAGCGGTTCAAGGCGCCGACATCCGATGCCGTTACCTGGACATGGGGCCGCAAATCGCGCTTCCGCTTCCGCGATTTCTTGGTGAGGATATGGTTCTTGTAGGCGTGGCCTCGCTTGAAGCCGCCTCCGCCGGTGCGGGCAAATCGCTTGGCCGCGCCACGGTTAGTCTTGAGCTTGGGCATAATGTACTCCGCGATTGTGCATACGCTGATGCATCGTCTGCGTTACTTCTTCTTCGGGGCCAGCATCATCACCATGAGACGGCCTTCCATTCGCGCATCCTGCTCCACGACAGCGTGTTCTGCGAGATCGGTGCGGAGGCGGTCGAGCAACCCTCGACCCAAGTCCTGGTGCTGCATTTCCCGACCCCGAAAACGCAGGGTCACTTTGGCTTTATCGCCATCTTCGAGGAACCGAATCAGGTTGCGCAGCTTGACCTGGTAGTCCCCTTCGTCCGTTCCCGGACGAAACTTGATTTCCTTGATCTGAGTCAGCTTTTGCTTGCGCTTGGCCGCCTGCTGAGATTTGTTTTTCTCAAATGAGAACTTGCCATAATCCATAATACGGCAGACTGGCGGCTCAGCGTTCGGTGAAACCTCAACCAAGTCGAGCCCACTGTCATGGGCAAGTTGCAGAGCTTCACGACGAATCAGAATTCCGATCTGGTCTCCGGCCGCGTCAATGACGCGAACCCGCGGCGCTGTAATTTCTTCATTGCGCCGAGCTAGTTTTTCCGCAGCGATATTTCAGTCCTCCTAGTGCGACGCCATGGATTCCGGACCTGACGGGAGACGCTGCACGAGTTCGGCAAGCGTCATGACCCCCAAGTCTTCCCCGGTCCGGGTGCGTACGGCAATGGTTCCAGCGTCCAATTCCCGATCGCCCACGACGAGCAGATAGGGAATCTTCTGAATTGTGTGCTCGCGAATTTTAAAGCCAATCTTCTCATTCCTCAAGTCGACTTCTGCCCGAACACCCTGATTTGACAAGGCTTGCGCGACCTCCGCCGCATAGGATTTGGTGCGATCGGTGATATTCATCACGACGGCCTGCACGGGGGCCAGCCAGACCGGCAACGCCCCGGCGTGGTGTTCGATCAAAATACCGATAAAGCGCTCGAGCGAACCCAAAATGGCGCGGTGCAACATCACCGGGACGCGACGGGAATTGTCCTCGGCTACGTACTCGGCGCCAAGTCGCTCCGGCATGGAGAAGTCGAGCTGAATCGTGCCCAACTGCCACACTCGCCCCAGACAATCCTTGAGCGCAAATTCGATTTTGGGTCCGTAGAACGCGCCCTCGCCCGGCTGCACACGATACGCCAGCCCCTTGCTCGACAGGGCACTGGCCAAGGCCGATTCGGCCCGATCCCACTGAGCATCGCTGCCGACTCGCGCCTCGGGACGCGTTGAAAGCGCGATCGTCACGTCCTCGAAACCGAAGGCGCGGTAGACCTGAAAGACCAGATCGATGAACGCGGCCACCTCATCCTGGACCTGGTCTTCGGTACAAAAGATATGGGCATCGTCCTGAACGAAATGACGCACTCGCATCAGACCGTGCAAGGCTCCGGACGGTTCGTTGCGATGGCAGGCACCGAACTCCGCCATACGCAGGGGCAATTCACGATAACTGCGCAGGCCATGGTTGAAGATCTGTACATGACAGGGGCAGTTCATGGGCTTGATGGCATATTCACGCTCCTCGGAAAGCGTCGTGAACATGGCATCCTTGAATTTCTCCCAGTGCCCGGAACGCTCCCACAGGCTGCGATCCACCACCTGCGGCGTATGGACTTCCTGATAGCCGTTGCGACGCAACAGGTCGCGGATGTAGTCCTGGATCAGGGTATAGATCCGCCAGCCCTTGTCATGCCAGAACACCATCCCCGGTGCTTCTTCTTGGAGATGAAACAGATCCAGCGCCTTGCCGATGCGCCGGTGATCCCGCTTTTCGGCTTCCTCGAGGCGCTTGAGATACAGATCCAGCGATTTCCGGTCGGGCCAGGACGTTCCGTAAATGCGCTGCAACTGGCGATTTTGCGCATCGCCCCGCCAATAGGCGCCGGCTAGCTTGGTCAGCTTGAAAGCGCGCAGAAAGCCGATGTTGGGCACATGCGGTCCGCGGCACATGTCGATGTATTCTTCGTGGACGTACAGCGCAACCTGCTCGTCGGCCGGCACGCCGCCGAGAATCTCGACTTTGTACGGCTCGTTGCGCTCCTGGAACACGCGAATCGCTTCATCGCGCGGCACTGGCTTGCGAATCACATCATAGCGATGCGCCGCGAGCGCTTTCATGCGCTCCTCGATGCGATCCAGATCGTCCGGCGTAAAGGGGCGCACATAATCGATATCGTAATAGAACCCGTCCTCGATGACGGGCCCGATGGCCATCTTGGCCTCTGGATACAATTGTTTGACCGCTTGCCCAAGAAGATGGGCACATGAATGTCGCACCACATCGATGCCGGCGGGATCCTTCTCCGTGATGAGTTCGATCCGGGCATCGCGGTCAACGGTCACGCACAAATCGACCTCGCGGCCGTCGATCCGACCCGCCACGGCGGCTTTCGCCAAACCGGGGCCGATATCTGCGGCGATCTGGGCAAGCGTGGGCGCGGCGTCGTAGTGACGCTGGCTGCCATCGGGAAGGGTAACTGTCGGCATGCGTGGCCTTGTCTCAGTGGTGGCCCACACGAAAGGCCACATGGCTGGGGAGGACCTGAAAAAGGCCATGAATATCAATATGGTAGGCGCGATTGGACTCGAACCAACGACCCCCACCATGTCAAGGTGGTGCTCTAACCAGCTGAGCTACGCGCCTGTATCGAAGGCCACGAATTCTATCGGCAATCTGGTCATTGGGCAAGCCCTACATCGATCGAAGATTCAGTGACCCGCCACAGGCAACGGGTCGCCACCGACAATCTTGGCAACTAGCGTGCCCGCATGTGCGGGAACAGGAGTACATCGCGAATCGACGCTGCATCGGTGAACAGCATCACCAAACGATCGATGCCGATCCCCTCGCCGGCCGTAGGCGCCAAGCCATGCTCCAACGCCACAATATAGTCGGCATCGAAGTACATGGCCTCATCATCCCCCGAATCCTTACGGGCGACCTGCGCCTGAAACCGCTCCGCCTGGTCTTCGGCATCATTCAGTTCCGAGAACCCATTGGCGATCTCGCGACCAGTGACAAAAAATTCGAACCGATCGGTGAGTTCAGGATCGTTGTCACTGACTCGCGCCAGCGGAGATACCTCCGCCGGATAGTGGGTAATGAAGGTAGGCTGGATCAGCTGGTGCTCAACCGTCGCCTCGAACAGCTCGGTCAGCAATTTACCCCAGCCGGCGCTGGACTCCACCTTGATTCCCCGCGCCTTACACACCTCGGCCAGATAGTTGCGCTCACGCAATCGGTCCGCATCCAGCGTCGGATTGTGTCGCGCCACCGCCTCGATGACGCTGAGCCGCTCGAACGGCATGCCCAGATCCAGTGCCATGCCCTGATAACGGAGACTCAGGCCACCGACAATGTCCTGTGCAAGTCCCCGCAGCAGTGTCTCGGTCAGCGCCATCAGGTCGCGATAGTCCGCATAGGCCTGATAGAACTCCAACATGGTGAATTCGGGATTGTGTCGCGTAGAAACGCCTTCGTTGCGGAAATTGCGGTTGATCTCATAGACCCGTTCGAAACCGCCCACCACCAGGCGCTTGAGATAGAGCTCCGGCGCGATCCGCAAATACAACGGCATGTCGAGGGCGTGATGATGCGTCTGGAACGGCCTTGCCGTGGCCCCTCCCGGAATGGGCTGCATCATCGGCGTTTCGACCTCCAGAAAGCCCCGCTCATCGAAAAAGCGGCGAATATGCTGGATGATGCGACTGCGCACGCGGAAGCGGGACGCCGAATCCGGGTTGGCGATGAGATCAAGGTACCGCTGCCGGTAGCGGGTTTCCTGATCCTGTAGTCCATGCCATTTTTCCGGCAACGGTCGCAGCGATTTCGTCAGGAGGCGCAGTTCGGTGACCCGCACCGACAGCTCGCCGGTGCGGGTCTTGAAGAGGGTGCCGACCGCGCCCACGATGTCGCCGACATCCCACCCCTTGAACTCGCCGTAGACCGCCTCACCGAGCGCATCGCGCTGAATGAATAACTGGATACGGCCACTCATGTCCTGCAGGCTGCCGAAACTAGCCTTGCCCATCACACGGCGGGCCACGAGTCGCCCGGCAACGCTGACCACCACCGGGTTTGCGTCAAGCGCCTCGTCATCCAGGCCGCCGTAGCGAGCATGCAAGTCATCGGCCAGCGCATTGCGGCGAAAATCGTTGGGAAATGCCGCCCCCGTTTGCCGCAGGCGCGCGAGCTTTTCGCGCCGCAGGGCGATGAGCGCGTTTTCCTCGGCATCAGCAATCGTCGTCTGCGGCTCCATCTCGGGCGACTTGATGCTGTGGCCTTCGAGGGAAACGGTTTTGGCGGGACGTTCTTCGGCCATCACTACAACTTCCTGAAAACGGGCGGGAACGGCCGCATCGGCTGGGTATCCCGTAAAAAAACATCATCCTATACACACGCAGCGCGCCCGACGAATCACAGGCCGCTCTTTAAGCTAGCCTCGATGAACGGATCGAGATCACCGTCCAGGACGGCCTGAGTGTTGGCAATCTCCACGCCAGTACGCAAATCCTTGATGCGTGATTGATCGAGTACGTAGGAACGGATCTGATGGCCCCAGCCGATGTCGGACTTGTTGTCCTCCAGCGCCTGTTTTTCTGCTGTCCGCTTTTGCAGTTCGACCTCGTAGAGCTTGGCCTTGAGCATGGTCATCGCACGATCGCGGTTCTGATGCTGCGAACGCTCGGTCTGACAGGCGGCGACGATGCCGGTCGGCATGTGTGTGATGCGTACCGCCGATTCGGTCTTGTTGACGTGCTGACCACCGGCGCCGCTGGCCCGGTACACGTCGGTCCGCAGGTCGGCCGGATTGATGTCGATCTCGATGTTGTCGTCCACCTCAGGGGAAACGAACACGGCGGAGAACGAGGTGTGGCGGCGATTGCCGGAATCGAACGGTGACTTGCGAACCAGCCGGTGCACGCCGGTTTCGGTGCGCAGCCAGCCGTAGGCATAACTCCCTTCCACACGGAAGGTCGCGCTCTTGATGCCCGCCACTTCGCCTGCCGATACTTCCAGCAGCTCCGCCTTGAATCCACGCTTTTCCGCCCAGCGCAGATACATGCGCAGCAGCATCTCGCCCCAGTCCTGCGCTTCGGTACCGCCCGAACCGGCCTGGATGTCGACGAAACAATTGGCGCCGTCGAGCTCACCGGAAAACATGCGGCGAAATTCCAGCTGTTCGACCTCGCGACGGTAGCGCGCCACATCCTCGGCAATGCCGGCGAGCGCCGCCTCGTCCTGTTCCTCACGCGCCAGCTCCAGCAGCTCAAGCGCATCGTCGATCCCCGCCGTCAGCCGTTCCAGACCATCGACCACCTCGAACAGGTCGGCCCGCTCACGCCCCAGCTTGCGGGCGCGCTCAGCGTCGTTCCAGACCTCCGGAACCTCGAGTTCGCGCTCGACCTCGGTCAGCCGGTCCTTTTTCTCTGCATAGTCAAAGATACCCCCGAAGGTCGTTCAAACGGCTTTTGAGATCTTGCAGGTCCTGGCGGGGCAGGTTGAAATCGGTCAGATCGGCCATGGCTTCCTCGGCGGGCTCTTTTGAAAAAAGAGCGTATTATACCGTTTGGATTGCACATCACGGGCAAATCCACCCGACAGGACGCCGGCGCTCGCGCGAGCGCCGTGGAATCCCAGGCGGGAACCCCCGCTTACCCAGAACGTCGAGGAACCCGTCCATGTCGACAGACACTCCCGCAAAACTGCTGGCGGCCCGGGCATTGGGCTTGATCATCAACCCGGCCTGGGCAGGATCCGACGATACCAACCGCGCCGATCGCCGCCAATCCCAGCAGATGGATCGCATTGAACAAGGCGTGCGCGAAGGCCGGATTACCAAGCGCGAAGCCGATGAACTCATGGCGCAGCAACGCAACATCGCTGACTACGAAGAACGAGCCAAGGACGACGGCCAGCATCGTTACGATGCGGTGACGAATCCACCGTTGCGCAAAGCCATCCAGCCCATCTGAACCGCCAGACCGCCCCACGCCGTCGCGCAGGCCCAGCGGCTGCATCCATCGAGCGGTGTCGGCCTACCGGATCCATGAGGTCGCCAGAAGGGAGGACGCAGGGAACACCATGGCCCGATTGTTCAAAAAGCGGTATCACCGCCCCGGGACTGCGCCGGGAACACTCGCCGCACATGCCGGACGCGAGGGCGCAGCACAGGCCACGGCCATCCTCTACGACGCGCGAAAAACCCGCTCGCTTCCCCTGCGTCATCCGAAAGCGCTTCCAGTGCCCACTCTCGGAGAACAACTTTGGATCCATTTCCAAGGGACCCCGGATCCGCGCCAACTCGACGAACTGGGCAGCCATTTTGGGCTTCACCCTCTGGCCTTGGAGGATGTGGCCAATACCGGCCAGCGTCCCAAGCTCGACCCCTATGAGGAAAACCTCTTCGTCGTACTCGGCATGCCGGAACTCGTCAACGGCGAGTTGCATATCGTCGACATCAACCTGTTTCTGGGCGCTGACTTCGTAATCAGCATCTGCGAAGGTGCGACGGACCCTTTCGCCGAGGTCCGCAAGCGCCTGGAAAACGGCGGTGGACGGCTGCGCCAGCGCGGCGCGGACTTTCTGCTGTACGCATTGATCGACACCATCGTGGACCATGCCTATCCTGTGCTCGAAGCGCTGGGCGAGACGATCGAGGCGTTGGAAATCGAGCTGCTCGAACGGCCGCATCGCGACATGCTCGGCAAACTGCATACCATCAAGCGCGAACTCATCCTGCTTCGACGGCAACTGTGGCCGGCGCGGGATCTCATCGCCCAGCTGATGCGCGCTGACCTGGCGTTCCTGCAATCCGAGACACACAGTTATCTGCGCGATACGCATGACCACGCGGTCCAGATCATCGATCTCATCGAGAGCTACCGGGACATTACGGCATCCCTGATCGACGTGTACCTTTCCAGCATGAGCCATCGCTTGAACGACATCATGCGCGTGTTGACCGTCATCACGACCATCTTCATGCCGCTCACCCTGATTGCAGGCATCTACGGCATGAATTTCGTCGCCAACGAACACAGCTGGTGGGCCATGCCGGAGATTCGCACCCCCTACGGCTATCCCGTCGTGCTGCTGGCGATGGTCGCGATCGCCGTGGGCATGCTGGCCCTGTTCCGGCGTTATGGCTGGCTCAAGTGATCGCAGCCGATCACCGCCGGCCCCAGACAAGCGCCGATGCGCCGGAAACATCCCGGCACTCACCGGATGATTCTGCCGGGAGCGTCCCATGTACGCGATGACCTTGACAGCAATTGGCCAGCGGCTCGAAGCCGTCCAGAGACCCGATCCGACGCCCGGCCCGGGAGAAGTACTGCTGGCCGTGCAAGCCTGCGCAGTGTGTCGTACCGACCTGCACGTCGTCGATGGCGAACTGCCCGATGTCCCGACCCCTATCGTTCCGGGTCACGAAATCGTGGGGCGCGTCCTGTGCTGCGGATCCGGCGTCTCGCTCCCGGTCGGGATGCGCCTGGGTGTGCCGTGGCTGGGATGGACCTGCGGCATCTGCGAATGCTGCCGAACCGGCCAGGAAAACCTTTGTGATGCGGCGCGCTTCACCGGCTATCAGCGCGACGGCGGCTACGCCGACCGGGTTCTGGCCGATGCACGCTACTGTTTCCCGCTGCCTGAAGCCTACACCGACGCCGAAGCCGCTCCTCTGCTCTGCGCGGGACTCATCGGCTATCGCAGTCTGCGGCTGGCCGGGCCCGGACGACGGCTGGGTCTGTATGGCTTCGGTGCCGCCGCGCATATCGTGATCCAGCTGGCACATCATGAAAATCGCGAGGTTTACGCCTTCACCCGGCCGGGCGATGCCGCAGCCCAAGCATTTGCGCGCAGTCTCGGCGCAGCCTGGACCGGAGATTCGGACCGGCCACCGCCCCACCCGCTCGACGCCGCCATTCTGTTCGCGCCGATCGGTGAACTGGTGCCGCGAGCGCTCGCCGCCGTGCGCAAGGGTGGGACCGTCGTCTGCGGCGGCATCCACATGAGCGACATTCCGCGCTTTCCCTACACCCTGCTCTGGGGCGAACGGGTGGTGCGTTCGGTGGCCAATCTGACCCGCGCCGATGCGCGTGAATTCCTTGCCCTGGCGCCCAAGATTCCAATCCGGACCGAGACTCGCTGCTTTCCCCTCGATCAGGCCAATGCCGCGCTCGACGCATTGCGCCGCGGCGACTTGACCGGCGCGGCGGTGTTGGTTCCGCCGGACGCCGATTCGGCACCCTGACACCGGGATTGTGGGCCGTCACCTGGCCCGGGGCGCTTCCCCCGGCAACGGATGCCGTGCCAGAAAGTCGATGATGGCGGCACTGAACGCGTCGTTGTCGTCCCCGGCCACCATGTGACCCGCGCCGGCCACATCGACGAACTCGGCGTGCGGGACCAGCTCCAGGAATTCCGCCACACCCTTGGCGCTCACTACATCGCTGCGCTGCCCCCGTACCAGCAGCGTTGGAGCCCGGATCGCCCGGGCCGCCTCGAACAAGCCCATGTAATCGGCCATGGCCTGGGCGTCACGCGGCTGCAGGATTCGCGGATCCCAATGCCAGTACCAGCGCCCATCGGCGCGTTGCCGCAGGTTTTTACGCAAACCGGCCAGATCGGCCGGGCGCTCCCGACCTTGGCCGCGGTAGGCGGCCACCGCATCGGCGGCCTCTTCCAGAGTCGCGAATCCATTTGGATGCGCCTGCATGAACTGCACGATGCGGCGCACGCCGGAACCCTCCATGCGCGGCACGACATCCACCAGCACCAGCGCATGGGCCAGCTCGGTGTTCATTCGGCCGAGGGCATAGAGCGCGGTCATGCCGCCCATGGAAGCACCGACGATCACCGGTCGACCGGGCAGCGTTCGGGCAATTCCTTCGACATCCCGAGCCATGCGGCTCAGGGCATAGTCGCCGCCGGAGGACCAGTCCGAGTCCCCGTGCCCGCGCAGATCAAGGGCGAGCGCCTCCCAACCGGCATCGGCTAACCGCGCCGCACTCGCCCCCCACGCATGGCGGGTCTGACCGCCACCATGCAACAGGATCACACTTCCACGCTGCGGCGCGCCCCAGCGTCCGATGGACAGCCGCAGCCCATCGTCGGTCTCGAAAACATCGACCCGTTCCGCCGAGTCGGTATCCAGGATCTCCACCGTCATTCATCCTCCCTGATGAACGGGCCTGTCACTGTATAAATGCGCGCCAGCGATCCTCGCATTCGCCGATGTCCCATTCGGCGGCGTCGAACGCCGTGTCCTCCAAGGCCAGCAGCAGCCAGGCCAGGAAACGTGCCACGTCCTCGGGACGGCGCAACTGGCCGTCACGATGGAGTCGCTCGAAGCGATCGACACGGGGAAAGCGCGCTGCCGGCGTCGACCGGATCAGCGATTGCATCGCCGTGTCCACGACACCGGGCCGAGCGCTGCCCACCCGGATCGCTCGGTCTGCCAGCTCCTCGCGCCAAGTTTGATAGAGCATGTGCAAGGCTGCCTTACTCATGCAATACGGTCCCCAGCCGGCATAGGCATGGTGCGCCGCGCCCGAGGAAACATGCAGGATACGCCCGCCGCTGAGTCGCGGCAAAAGCCGCTGGCTGAGAAAGAGCGGCGCTTCCAGGTTCACAGCGAAATGCGCCCGCAACGCGTTCACGCTGAGATCGGTCAAAGGGCCGATCGGCTCAAGTGTGCCCGCATTGTGGACCAGAAACCGCAGCGGTTGGTCCGGTCCGAGCGCGGCTGCAACCGCGTCGCGTCCTTCCGGGGTCGCGACATCGGCGACAACCGCCTGGATCACGCCGGGAAACGCCTCCACCAGGCTCTGCAATGCCGAGGCTCGCCGCGCCACGGCCAACACCGCAAAACCGCGCTGCGCCAATGCCGCGCATAAGGCACGACCGATCCCGGAAGAACCGCCCGTCACAATCACCGTTTCCATCCGTTCACCCTCAGCTGCGCAGACCGAAGCCCCGATTCAACAGCCATAGCGCCCAACCTACCGCAATCGCGAGCGCAAGCAACATCATGCCGTAGGCGACAGCCAGCGAAATATCGGCATCCCCGAGCATGCCGAAACGAAAGGCATTGACCAGATAGAGGATGGGATTGAACCGGGAAAGGGTCTGCCAGAACGCGGGCAGCAGATCGATGGAATAGAACACGCCGCCGAGGTAGGTCAACGGCGTGAGCACGAAGGTCGGCACGATCGAGATATCGTCGAAGGTTTTGGCGTAGAGCGCATTGATGAAGCCCGCGACTGCGAGCAGCGCCGCGGTGAGCAGCATCACGCTCAGCGTGACCAGCGGATGAGCGATACGCAGGTCGGTGAAAAACAGCGAAACGCCCGTAACCAGACCCGCCACCAGCATGGCGCGGACCATACCCCCGGCCACGAATCCGGCCAGAATCACGTAACCCGGCACCGGCGCCACCAGCAATTCCTCGACGAAGCGCTGAAATTTGGCGCCGAAGAACGAACTCACCACGTTCGCATACGCGCTGGTGATGACCGACATCATGATCAATCCCGGCACGATGTAATCGAGGTAATCATGCCCGCCCATGGTCCCGATACGCCGGCCGATGAGGTTGCCAAAAATAACGAAATAGAGCGTCATGGTAATCGCCGGCGGCACCAGGGTCTGCGGCCAGATACGCAGAAAACGTCGGGCCTCCTTGCGGAAGATGGTCTCGAAGGCAATCGCATGCCGGGCCAGTCGCCGGGGGGCCGCCGCACCGTTCATGCCCGCGCCCCCATCCGCGCACCGGTCCCGGCGTTTGCGCCGGTCAATTGAACGAAGAGTTCTTCCAGCCGATTGGCCTTGTTGCGCATGAATCGCACGCAAATCCCCCGGGAATCCAGCCAGGCGAACAAACTGTTGAGATCCTGCTCGGCGCGCACATCCACTTCCAGGGTATGGCTGTCCTTCAGCCGCAGCGGGAAATCGCCGCTGGCCGGCAGCACATGCACCGGCTCGGCCAGTGTCAATACCAGCGTTTCGGTCCCCAGACGCGCCAGCAGGGCGTGCATCGCCGTGTGGGCGATGATCCGGCCCTGATCGATGATGGCGATGTTGCGACACAGCTGTTCGGCTTCTTCCAGATAGTGCGTCGTCAGGATGATGGTGACCCCTTGGGCGTTCAGTTCCTGCAGGAACGTCCACATCCCGCGGCGCAGCTCGATGTCCACGCCGGCGGTCGGTTCATCGAGAATCAGCAGGCGCGGCTCGTGGACCAGCGCACGCGCAATCATGAGACGCCGCTTCATCCCGCCCGAAAGGCTTCGCACGACCGCATGCCGCTTATCCCATAGGCCGAGTTCCTTGAGATAGTGCGCCGCGTTGCGTTCCGCGACTGGACGTGGCACGCCGTAGTAGCCCGCCTGATTGAGCAGCACGTGGAAGACCGTTTCAAAGCCGTTGCAGTTGAACTCCTGGGGCACCACGCCCAGACACCGCTTGACGGCCTCCAGATCACGGTCGGAATCGTGCCCGAATACACACACCCGCCCACTGGTTTTGTTCACCAGCGCGCTCAAGATCCCGATCAGCGTGGATTTGCCCGCACCATTCGGGCCCAGCAGGGCGAAGAAATCGCCGGCCGCGACCGTCAAACTGACGTCCCGGAGCGCCTGTACGCCATTGGCGTAGGTTTTGGTCAAGTGCTCGATAACCAGCGCCGGTTGGGCGTTGTCCACAATGCGATTGCTCATAGGTCTGACTTGATGATCGATCGCGGCTGGCCCGAATGCCCATTGCGCACAGCGAGCAGTTCGGCAATGACCGCCGTGGCGATTTCGGCCGGCATGCGTGCGCCCAGGTCCAATCCGGCCGGTGCCCGCAGGTGCGCCCATCGAGCGGGGGAAAGGCCGGACTGCATCAGATCGTCCCGCATCAGCCCAGCCCGATGACGGCTGGCAATCAACCCCACATAGGCGAAAGAGCGTGCCAGAACTTCACGCAGGATGAGATGATCGCCCTTGTGCTGGGTCGCGATGATCAGGTAGTCCTGCGCATCGGCCTCCTTCAAGCGAGCATAGGCCGGATCATCGTTCACGACGTTGAACGCAGCCGGAAATCGCGATGGCTCGGCGCGCACGTCCAGCACGCTCACGGTGAATCCGACCTGGGCCGCCTGGGTGCACAGCGATTCGGCCAACGGACCGTCGCCGATGATCCAAAGCATCGGCGACGGTCGAATCGGGTCGACGAAAACGGTCATCTCACCCCCACAAGGCATGCCCACACCCAACACTTCACTGCGCAGGTCCAAAGCCAACAATCGGCCCTGCCCGTCCTTCAGTGTCTCAACAGCCGCCTCGGCCACACGTCCCTGGGCGCATCCGCCGCCCACCCAGCCGGCCAGCAATCGGCCGTGGTTGTCGAACACGGCCTTGGCGCCCACGTGCGCCGACACCGACCCCTCGATGGAAACCACCGTGGCCACGGCGCAGGCTTGGCGCGTGCCGGTCTGCGTCACCAGCGCGGTCAACCAGTCAGGCATTGGGCTGCCGCCTGCACAGTGCGTCGTAGACATCGGGCGTGTCCACGTCGCGAACCACCGCCGGGTCCTTTACATCCCAAAATTGGATGACCTGCGGGTTTTTTGCGAGATAGACCGGGACCGATTCGCGGCCACCATGCGCCATCAGTGCAGCGACATGGGGCCGGCCCAGGCAGCGGGGATGCCCCCATTGTCCCTGGTAGCGCGGGATAAGAATCGCCTCTGGATCCATCTCACCAAAACGCCGCCAGAGATCCTGCAGCAGCCCTGCCGTCAATTCCGGCAGATCGGCAACCGAAACCATCACCGGCGCAGCCTCGGAAAGAGCTGACCAGGCGCAAGCCAAGGACGAACAGCGCCCCCGATCTGGATCGGGGTTGATGAGACTTTCAAAACCCGATCGAGCGAATTCCTGCACCAGCGCGGTATCATCCGGACGCACCACAGCCAGACGGCGACCGAACGGCACTGCGGCAAAGGCCTGGGCGACACGAAGCGCCATCGGTACCTTGCCCACCGGCAGCCAGCGTTTGTCCCGTCCCTGCATACGAACCGATCGTCCAGCAGCGAGCAGAATTCCGACACCATCAACGGGGTCCTGATTCAATCGCTTTCCCAGGGCGGAAGCACGTCACCATTGTCCGGCGCTTCCAGCTTCGGCGTCGGCGGATTACCGTCGTAGACCTTGGCCAGCCGGCGCTGGAAATAGGCATCGCGAACGAAGCTGTAAGGATCATAGACCGTCTTGAGCGTCTGATCGGCATCCAGAAACCCGGCCCGAATATCGACCACATCCAGGGCCAGCAGCCCCCATTCGAGCGCCTCGTCGTCCACCGTCTCGATCAGGTTCAGTTGCCAGTCGGCAATCGCACCGACCCCGTCCCGGATCGTGGTTCCCCCATAGAGCGGAACCACCACGTACCACCCCTGCGGCAGTCCCCAGTAGCCCAGGGTCTGGCCGAAATCCTCATCGCTTTGCGACCAGCCGGCCCAATGGGTCGCCAGATCGAATACCCCGAGGAAGCCGAACGTGCTGTTCAGTACGAAACGGCCGAGATCGATCAATGCCCGATCGGGTTTGCCCTGTAACACGTTGTTCACGAAGTATCGCGGTTCGCGCAGGTTGCTGAAGAAATTGCCGATCCCCTGCCGCATCGGGGTGGGCGTATAGCGATCGTAGGTCACCGCGACCGGTCGCAGCACCCATTCATCGGCCTTTTCGTTGAAGCGATACGTAACCCGGTTGATCCGCTCCAGCGGATCCTGCTCGGACGCATGAAGCGGGCCCACCATTCCAGACATAGCCAAACATGTCGCAAATCCAATCGTGGCCAGATGACGGGACCACCGCATGACAAACCCTCCGAAAAACCCCCGCCAATCGGGCGAAGCCCGGGGTGAATGGCGGTTATCCTAGCAGAATCGTTCTGCGGCGGAGGGGACACCTCACGACCTGAGCCGATGCCCCGTCAACACAGGGCTCCAAGCGTCTTGCAGTTTCAATGGGGCTTCACTAGGCTATTGCGCATCCAGCGAGCGCTGGATCGTAAACTACCAAATGGATCTTGTTGATTCCTTTTAAGGAGATGAAAATGGCCGATCGTCCTACTCCCCCTTCCGATATCAGCCCGAAGGACTTCTTCGAGAAGTTCATCCCCGAGCAGATCGCTGCCCTGCCCGAAGACAAGAAGCAGGAAGCCCGTGACAAGGCCGGCGATTTCTCCACCGTGATCGGCTTCAACATCACCGACGCCGACGCCGCCTATTCCTTCCACATCAAGGGTGGCGACATCGAAATCAAGCCCGGCGTGGACGATGCCGAGATGACCCTGGTCACCGACGAAGCCACCTGGCGCGAGCTGATGATCGATCGCACCGCCAACCCCCAGCAGCTGTTCATGTCTGGCCGCATCCAGATCGAAGGCGACATGTCCATCGCCATGCAGCTGCAGAACGTGATGCCCGAAGGCATGCTGATGTAATAAGCCGCCCTGCTGCGGCTTATTCTGAAAAAGGCCCGGCGGGCGATCCCCGCTGGGCCTTTTCCTTTTGTAGAATAGAAGCCCTGCCATGCACCCGCAGATCGGTGCCCTTCCCGCCGCGACACCAGGACGGATCCATGCCCGAAACCGCATCCCCCCATCGCCGGACACAGCTGCTCGACGCATTTTCCCGTCGCATACTGGTGATCGATGGCGCCACAGGAACCATGATCCAGCGCCACAAGCTGGAAGAGCACCATTACCGAGGGGCCCGTTTCGAAGATTGGCCGCAGGACGTGAAGGGGAACAATGACCTGCTGGTCCTGACCCAACCAGACATCATTCGTGACATCCATCGGGCCTACCTTGAGGCGGGCGCGGATATCATCGAGACCAACACGTTCAACTCGACCACTGTCGCGCTGCATGACTACGGCATGGAAGCATTGGCGTATGAGCTGAACGTTGCTGCTGCCACCCTTGCGCGTGAGGCGGCAGATGCCTGTTCGACGCCTGACCGACCACGCTTCGTCGCTGGCGCCATGGGCCCCACCAACCGCACTGCCAGCATCAGCCCGGATGTCAACGACGCCGGATTTCGCAACGTCAGCTTCAATGAGCTGGTGGCCGCCTATCTGGAGCAGGGGCGGGGATTGATTGCCGGCGGCGCCGATCTGCTGCTCATCGAGACCATATTCGACACCCTCAATGCCAAGGCTGCGATCTTTGCGTGTGAAACGCTGTTCGAGGAACTGGGGGAACGCTGGCCGGTGATCATCTCCGGCACCATTACCGATGCTTCCGGCCGCACCCTGTCCGGCCAAACCACCGAAGCCTTCTGGAACAGCGTTCGGCACGCCCAACCCTTGGCCATCGGCCTCAACTGTGCGCTCGGCGGCCGCGACATGCGCCCCTACATTGCCGAGCTCTCGCGTCTGGCCGATTGCTACGTCTCCTGCTACCCCAACGCCGGCCTGCCCAATGCCTTCGGGGAATACGACGAAAAGCCGGAGGACACCGCCGGCATCCTGGCCGAGTTCGCCGATGCCGGGCTGGTGAATCTGGTCGGCGGCTGCTGCGGCACGACACCCGAGCACATCCAGGCCATCGCCGAAACCGTCGCCAGCAGAGCACCGCGGTCCGTCGCTCGACCAGACCCGGCTTGCCGCTTGTCCGGCCTCGAACCGTTCAACATCACACCCCAGATGCTATTCGTCAACGTCGGCGAACGCACCAACGTCACCGGTTCGGCGCGCTTCCGCGAACTGGTCAAGTCCGGCGACTATGCGACCGCCCTGGCCGTTGCCTTGCAACAGGTCGAAGCCGGCGCCCAGATCATTGACGTGAACATGGACGAGGGCATGCTCGATGGCGTGGCCGCCATGCGTCAGTTTCTCAACCTGATCGCTGCCGAACCGGACATCGCCCGGGTACCGATCATGATCGATTCCTCGAAGTGGGAGGTCATCGAGGCTGGATTGCAGTGTGTTCAGGGAAAGCCCATCGTCAATTCCATTTCCATGAAGGAAGGCGAGGCGAAATTCATTCGCGAAGCCCGGCTGTGCCGCAAATACGGGGCGGCCATCGTGGTGATGGCTTTCGACGAACAAGGACAGGCCGATACGCTGGCACGCCGCCAGGAGATCTGCGCGCGGGCTTACCGCATCCTGGTCGAGCAGGTGGGTTTTCCCGCCGAGGACATCATTTTCGACCCCAACATCTTCGCGATCGCGACCGGCATTGCGGAACACAACAACTACGGCGTGGACTTCATCGAAGCCACGCGGTGGATCAAGACCAACCTCCCCGGGGCACTTGTCTCCGGCGGCGTCTCCAACGTCTCGTTCTCCTTCCGCGGCAACAATGCCGTGCGTGAAGCCATCCATGCCGTATTCCTCTATCACGCCATCCGCGCCGGCATGGATATGGGCATCGTCAACGCCGGCGCCCTGGTGGTTTACGATCAGATCGATCCGGAGCTGCGTGAACGCATCGAGGACGTCGTCCTCAACCGCCGGGACGATGCCACCGAGCGCTTGCTGGAAATCGCCGAACGCTTCCGCAGTACCGGACAGGTCCAGGAAACCGAAGATCAAGCCTGGCGCACCCTGCCCGTGAGCGAGCGCATCACCCATGCGCTGGTCAAGGGAATCGACAGCTTCGTCGAGGCCGACACCGAGGAACTGCGCGCGGAGATCGCGGCACGCGGCGGCCGGCCGATCGAGGTGATCGAAGGCCCGCTGATGGCGGGCATGAATGTCGTCGGCGACCTGTTCGGTGCGGGCAAGATGTTTCTTCCCCAGGTGGTCAAGTCGGCGCGGGTGATGAAAAAGGCGGTGGCCTACCTCATCCCCTACATCGAAGCAGAACGGCAACCCGGTGAGGCCGTGCGGTCCAACGGCAAGATCGTTCTGGCAACCGTGAAGGGCGACGTGCACGATATCGGCAAGAACATCGTCGGGGTGGTCCTGCAATGCAATAACTACGAGGTCATCGATCTTGGCGTGATGGTTCCGGGCCAAAAGATTCTGGAGGCCGCCCGGACCGAGCAGGCCGATATCATCGGACTTTCGGGATTGATCACCCCCTCACTGGACGAAATGGTCACGCTGGCGCGGGAAATGGCGCGCCAGGAATTCGACCTCCCGCTCTTGATCGGCGGCGCCACCACCTCCCGCGCGCACACCGCCGTCAAAATCGACCCGGCCTATCCGGGGCCTGTGGTCTGGGTCAAGGACGCATCGCGCTCGGTGCCGGTGGTCGCCTCATTGCTCTCAGCTGAACAGAAGCCCCAGACGATCCGTGCCATTCACGATGAATACGAACAGATCCGGGCGCGCCACGCCAACAAGGAGCGTCAGGACAAGTTCCTCCGTCTGGCCGACGCACGTGAACGCCGCACGCTCATCGACTGGGAAGGCTATCGCCCCCCGCGACCCCGCATGCTGCTGCAGCAAGCCAAGGATGTGTGTCAGGGCCCGGCCTGTGATCACCACAGCCATGCCGCCACCCAGTTCACCAAGGTCTTCGAGAACTATCCCCTCGAAGAATTGCGTGAATTTATCGACTGGCAGCCGTTTTTCATCAGTTGGGAGCTGAAGGGGCGATACCCCGATCTGCTGCACAACCCCGCCACCGCCGAAGCTGCTCGGCGCCTCTGGGATGATGCGCAGGCCATGCTGGACCGACTGATTGCGGAACGCTGGCTGCGCGCCAGTGGCGTCATCGGACTGTTTCCGGCCCATCAGGTCGATGACGACGATATCGTCATCTACACCGATGAGAACCGTACCGAGATCCGCACCCGACTGCACTACCTGCGCCAGCAGGGGGAACACCGCGAAGGCGTCCCCAACCGCAGCCTGGCCGACTACATCGCGCCGCAGGCGAGCGGCGTCGCCGACTACATCGGGGGATTCGCGGTCACGGCTGGACTGGGATGTGCCGAACGCGTCGCCGAGTTCCGCCGCAATCTGGACGACTACAGCGCGATCCTGCTCGAGTCACTCGCCGACCGGCTGGCCGAAGCCTTTGCCGAACGACTGCATCAACGCGTACGCCAGGAATTCTGGGGGTATCAACCGGACGAACATCTCGACAACACCGCGCTGATCGCCGAAAAGTACGCCGGAATCCGGCCGGCGCCAGGCTATCCCGCCTGTCCCGATCACACCGAGAAAGCCACCCTGTGGGCACTGCTGGACGTGGAACGGCAGTGCGGCATCACGCTCACTGAAAGCCAAGCCATGTGGCCCGGCGCGTCGGTCAGCGGCTGGTACTTTTCCCATCCGCAATCACAGTATTTCGTCGTCGGACGGCTGGATCGCGATCAAGTGGCGGATTACGCGCGCCGCAAGGGCTGGAGCATCGTCGAAGCCGAAAAATGGCTGGCGCCGAATCTGGGATACGAACCGGAAGATTGACAGTCCAACCGGACACCAGGTGTCTCCTTCTGGAGACATCTTCACAAGGCGACAGACCCGGCGCATTGTTCGGCAGCCGGAATGCGGTTCATACCGATGAGAGGGAAAAGCGATGTCACGACTTACGACAATGGTGTTGATCACGCTTTTGGCCAGCCTGTCATTCGCAGCCTTGGCACAGCCAGGCGAGCGCGGGAGTGGCATGATGCAACGGATGCTGCAGATGGCCGATACCGATCAGGACGGCCGCATCAGCAAGGCTGAATTCATGGCGATGCACGACAAGCGCTTTTCCACGATGGACGCCAACAGCGACGGCTTTATCGACCAGGCCGAACGCGAACAGGCGCAGCAACACATGCGTAACATGATGGATGGCTTCCGAAAGTCCATCCCTACTCCGGATACGCCCTGATCCGGACAGATCGCCCATCCGGTGACAAGTGGCTCAAAACACCGGTCGGGCCCGGAGTGACTTGATTTTCCCTGAATCGCCTTGGTGTGACAGCGCCGCGGTTTTCCTCAAGAAGCGCACGAGTGGTGCCGATGTTGAGGACCAGTCGACCCGGCCTCCTGCATCCCCAGCCGGTTGTCAGGCGGCCGTTCCTCTAGTCTTCACCAGGAACCGTCATGAAGCGATCCACCGCGTCGGCGCCCTCCAATCGGGCATCGCGACCGATCCCGATACCCGGCGGCCGCGTCGGCTTGTCGGTCGTCCTGTTGGCATTGGCCATCGGCGCGACCTTGCTGCTTCGGACACCACAACCTTCGGCCCAGAGTGCGGCGGTGGATCGTCCCGTGCCGGTATCCGTTGCAACCGTGCAATCAAGCGATCTGCAGGTCTATCTCAACGGACTGGGAACCGTGACACCACTCAATTCGGTCACGGTACGCAGCCGTGTCGATGGCGAGCTCATCGCATTGCACTTCGCCGAAGGTCAGATGGTGCGCGAAGGTGCCCTGCTGGCTGAAATCGACCCGCGACCATTCCAGATCCAGCTACAACAGGCACAAGCCCAACTGGCACGGGATCAAGCGTTGCTGGCCAATGCCCAGCAAGATCTGGCCCGCTATGAGCAGCTGCTCAAAGAAGATTCCATTGCCCAACAACAGGTTTCGACGCAGCAGGCGCTGGTTCGCCAGTATCAGGCGGCCCTTCAGGGCGATCATGCCCAGCTTGGGAATGCCCGGCTACAGCTGGATTACACCCGAATTACCGCACCGATTGGCGGACGCATTGGCCTGCGCACCGTCGACCGCGGCAACCTGGTCCGGGCCGCAGATCCGAACGGGCTTGCCGTCATTACCCAGACCCAGCCCATCGCCATTGTTTTCGACATCCCGGAAGATGACCTCTCCCGCGTGCGCGAGCGATTGCGCAAAGCGTCCCTGCCGGTCACGGCCTTCAATCGTGATCAGTCGACCACGCTCGGCCAGGGACAATTAACGGCCATCGACAATCGCATCAATGCGACGACGGGGATGGTGCGCCTCAAGGCTCAATTCCCCAATCGGGACGAACAGCTGTTCCCCAATCAATTCGTCAACGCCCGGCTGCTGCTCGAAGTCGCGCGCGACAGCCGTGTGATCCCCGATGCGGCCATCCAGCGGGGTGCAGATGGGCCCTACGTGTGGGTGGTGGGGCCAGACCAAAAGGTCACGGCGCGCCCGATCCAGACCGCGACCCGGGACCGTGGCCTGACGGCGATCACCGCCGGCCTGCAAATCGGTGAACGGGTGGTGATCGACGGAACAGAACGGCTCGCCGAAGGAAAAGCCGTCGAGATCGTCAAAAAATCACAGCCTGCTGACGAAGCCTCCCAATCCCCATGAATCCTTCGCGTCCGTTCATCCTCCGTCCGGTCGCAACCTCTCTCATCATGGCTGCCCTATTGATTGCAGGGCTGTTGGGCTATCGTTTCTTGCCGCTTGCGGCCTTGCCCCAAGTCGAGTACCCCACCATCCAGGTCGTGACGCTTTATCCGGGTGCCAGCCCCGAAGTCATGGTGTCGTCCGTGACCGCGCCCTTGGAACGTCAGCTCGGGCAAATGGCGGGGCTCAGTCAGATGACCTCCACCAGCTCGGGTGGAGCGTCTGTCATCACCTTGCAGTTTTCGCTTGAATTGACACTGGATATCGCCGAACAGCAGGTCCAGGCTGCAATCAATGCAGCCAACACCTTTCTGCCTTTCGATCTGCCGGCTCCGCCAACCTACAACAAGATCAACCCCGCCGACGCACCGATCATGACGCTGGCGTTGACCTCACCAAACCTGCCGCTGCCGGAAATCGAGGATCTGGCTGATACTCGCTTGGCCCAGAAGCTTGCCCAGGTCAGCGGCGTGGGCCTTGTCGGGCTCAGCGGAGGGCAGCGCCCCGCCATCCGCATCCAGGCCGATCCGCGTGCGCTCACGGCCTATAACCTGAGTCTCGAGGATCTCCGTACCGCTGTCGGTGCCAATAACGTGAATCAGGCGAAAGGAAGCTTCGATGGACCGGATCGCGCCTATACCATCGATGCCAATGATCAACTGCTGAGCACCGAACAGTTTGCGCAGATGGTGGTGGCCTACCGCGGCGGCGCGCCCATCCGCCTCCATCAAGTTGCGCATGTGGTCCGCGACATCGAAAACAACCGGCAGGCCGCCTGGTTCGGCAAGACACCGGCCGTGCTGGTCAATATTCAACGCCAACCCGGCGCCAATGTGATCGAAGTGGTGGACCGGATCAAGGAACTGTTGCCGCGGCTGCAGGATTCCCTGCCGGCGGCCGTCACGCTAACGGTGGTGTCCGATCGGACCACCACCATTCGTGCCTCGGTGCACGATGTGCAGTTCGAGCTCATGCTCGCGGTCGCACTGGTCGTCATGGTCATTTTCCTCTTCCTTCGCAATCTCACCGCTACCATCATCCCGAGTATCGCGGTCCCTCTGTCTCTGGTCGGGACATTCGCCTTCATGTACCTGGCCGGATTCAGCGTCAACAATCTGACCCTGATGGCGCTCACGATCGCCGCCGGCTTCGTGGTCGACGATGCCATCGTGGTCATCGAGAACATCAGCCGCTATCTCGAGGCCGGCGAACCACCATTGGAAGCGGCGCTCAAAGGCTCGCGTCAGATTGCCTTTACCATCATTTCTCTCACCGTTTCCCTGGTCGCAGTGCTGATCCCGCTTCTGTTCATGGGTGATGTCATTGGTCGGTTGTTCCGGGAGTTCGCGGTGACCCTGGCCGTGGCGATCCTGATCTCGGCCGTGGTCTCGCTCACACTCACGCCCATGATGTGCGCGCGCCTGCTGCGCGCCATTCCGGTCGGGGGCCATTCGGAACTGGCGCAAGGCCGTTTCCTGGACCGGATCATTGACGGGTACGGACGGATCCTGACCCGCGTGCTGGATCGCCCCCGACCGATGCAGGTCACGGCCGTCGTCACCCTGATGCTCACGCTCCTGCTGTACGTCTTCATCCCCAAGGGATTCCTGCCCTCACAGGACACAGGACTCATTCAAGGAATCTCCGAAGCGCCACAGTCGATTTCGTTCGAAGCGATGGCATCGCGTCAGCAGGCCCTGGTAGCGTCCTTGCTCGAGGAGCCTGCCGTGGCAGGCGTCACCTCCTTCATCGGCGTGGACAGCGCCAATCCCACGCTCAATAGCGGACGGGTACTGATTCAGCTCAAACCCCACGCCGAGCGCAGTGCCGATGCGGAAGAGATCATGCGCAGCCTGCAATCGCGACTGCAGAACGTCTCTGGAATCGCGCTGTATCTGCAACCCTTGCAGGATCTCAGCATCGGGAATCTCGTCTCGCGTACCCAATACCAGCTGACGCTGCAGGATCCGAATCCCACGGAGCTGTATGATTGGGTGACACCGATCACCGAGCGACTTCAAGCGCTGCCGTCCCTGCGCGATGTGAATCACAACCTGCAAACCGGGGGTTTGCAGGCCTATCTGGCCATTGACCGAAACGCCGCTGCACGCTACGGCATCACGGCCGCCGCGATCGACAATGCGCTTTACAACGCCTTCGGTCAGCGCATCATCTCCACCATCTTCACCCAGTCGAATCAATACCGGGTGGTGCTGGAAGTGGACCCCATTCTGCAACGGGGTCTCGAGGCACTGGATCGAATCTATGTCCCCTCGCCAAACGGCGTGCAAGTACCACTGCGCGCGGTCGCCCGCGTGGAAGAGCGCACGACACCCATCCTGATCGAACATCTCGGTCAGTTTCCCGCCGCTACGGTCTCGTTCAACCTGCCGCCGGGGACTTCCCTGGGCGCAGCCGTCTCGGATATTGAAGCGGCACTCGCCGATCTGGCCCCCCCGGCCAGTCTGCAGATACGCTTTCAGGGTGATGCGCTGGCATTTCGCGCCTCGCTGGCCAACCAGACATTTCTGCTGCTCGCAGCCATTGTCTGCATGTATATCGTGCTGGGCATGCTCTATGAGAGCTATGTCCATCCAATCACCATCCTCTCTACCCTGCCGTCTGCCGGCGTGGGAGCCCTGTTGGCCTTGCTGCTCAGCGGCCATCCGCTGGACGTGATCGGCATCATCGGAATCGTGTTGCTCATCGGCATCGTCAAGAAAAACGCCATCATGATGGTGGACTTTGCCCTGGATGCGGAGCGCACCGGCGGAAAACCACCTCGGGAGGCCATCTTCGAAGCCTGCCTGTTGCGGTTCAGGCCGATTTTGATGACCACTCTGGCGGCGTTGTTGAGCGCGCTGCCCATGATGCTGAGCACCGGGGTCGGCGCAGAGCTGCGGCACCCCCTCGGAATCACGCTGGTCGGCGGGCTGGTGCTGAGTCAGTTGCTGACACTTTTCACCACGCCGGTCATCTACCTCGCCTTTGCCGATCTGGCTGAGCGCCTGGGCCAGAGGGCGCGGTCAATGGTCGAGAACAATCCTTGAACCCGGGAGCATTTTTCATCGATCGGCCGGTCGCGACCACCCTGCTGACGGTGGCCATCACGCTGTCCGGCTTATTGGGCTTTTTCCTGATGCCCGTGGCACCCATGCCGCAGATCGACTTTCCGACCATCGTTGTGATCGCGCGTCTGCCAGGAGCAAGCCCCGAAACGATGGCGACCACCGTGGCCACACCGCTGGAACGGCAACTGGGCCGCATCGCCGGCATCGAAGAAATGAGCTCGGCCAGCTCCATCGGGTTCACACGCATCATCATTCAGTTCGATATCAACCGGAATATCGACGGCGCCGCGCGGGATGTGCAGGCCGCGATCAATGCGGCACGCAGTCTGCTTCCCGCGAATCTCCCGACCAATCCGATCTATCGCAAGGCCAATCCGGCCGATTCACCGATCCTGGTTCTTTCACTCACATCCGACATCCTGAGTCTTGGGCAGATGTACGACGCCGCCTCCACGGTGCTGGCTCAGAAACTTGCCCAGGTCTACGGCATCGGCCAAGTGGAGCTGGGCGGTTCCGCCTTGCCGGCGATCCGCGTCGAACTCAACCTTGATGCAGCCAACCAATATGGCCTCAGCCTCGAGCAAATCCGCCAGTCGCTGGCTGGTGCCAATGCCAATCGACCCAAGGGGTTTCTGGACGATGGCGCGAACAGCTGGTTGATCCATGCCAATGACCAGACCCGGACGGCCGAGGAATTCCGTGATCTGGTCATCGCCTTTGACGATGGCTCTCCCATCTATCTGCACAACATCGCCGAAGTTCATGATTCCGTCCAGGATGTGCGCAATGCCGGCACGGCCAATGGCAAGCCGGCGGTATTGATCATGTTGCGCCGACAACCGGGCGCCAACGTCATCGAGACCGTCGATCGCGTGAAGGACTTGCTGCCCGAATTGAAGGCATCGGTCCCCGGCGGGGTCGATCTGGAGATCCAACTCGATCAGTCTGAAACGATTCGCGCCTCGCTCCATGAAGTGGAAATCACGATCGTCATCTCGACCCTCCTGGTACTCGGCGTCGTGCTCCTGTTCCTGCGCAATGCCCGTGCCACGCTGATTCCCGCTGTCGCATTGCCGGTTTCACTAATCGGCACCTTCGGCGCGCTCTATCTGATGGGCTACTCCATCGATAACCTCTCGCTCATGGCCATTACCATTGCCACCGGCTTCGTCGTCGACGATGTAATCGTGGTCCTGGAGAACATCATCCGCCACCTCGAACAGGGCAGCCCCCCTTTCCAAGCTGCCTTGGAGGGCACACGCGAGGTCAGTTTCACGGTGGTGTCCATGACCTTGTCGCTGGTCGCAGTTTTTCTTCCCATCGTGCTGATGGGTGGAATGATCGGGCGGCTGATTCAGGAATTCGGCGCTACGCTGTCGCTGGCAGTTCTTGTGTCCATGGTCGTCTCGCTGACATTGACACCGATGATGAGCGCCCGACTGCTTCGCCAGGAGACATTCGACACGCCCGGGCGCCTATATCGCTGGCTCGACGGTGCGTTCGCACGCCTGACCACGGTCTATCGGATCAGCCTGGATTGGGCCTTGCGCCACGCATTCGTGACCCTGATGTCGTTGTTTGCGACCTTCGCACTGAACATCGTTCTTTTCGTGGTCGTCCCCAAGGGACTCATGCCACAATACGACATTGGCAAGCTGCTGGGTTACATCAGCGGCGAGCAGGCCTTGTCGTTTCAATCGATGCGTGAAAAGCAGCAGCAATTCACCGATATTCTGCGCGCAGATCCGGCGGTGGAAAGCGTGGTGTCCTTCATCGGCGGCGAATCGCAAGGCAATACCGGTTTTGTCTTCGTTTCGCTCAAGCCCTTGGATGAGCGAAAGATGCCGGCACACAAGGTCATGGAGCGGTTGCGCACCCAGATCAACGACATTCCCGGCGCCACATTATTTCTCCAGGGGCCGCAGGACATCCGCCCCGGTGGGCGTCCCAGCAACTCGCGCTATCAATACACCCTCGAAAGCGATCAGCTCGAAGATCTTTACGAATGGTCGCCGCGCCTCGAAGAAGCCTTGAAACGCCAGCCGGAACTGGTAGACGTCAATAATGACCTCAAGGCCCGAGGGCTACATGCCAAAGTCGTCATCGATCGCGATGCCGCCATCCGGCTCGGCGTTGATCCAGCGCGTGTCGATGCGGCACTCTATGATGCGTTCGGGCAACGTCCGATCTCGACCCTCTATGCCGAGCGAAATCAATATTTCATCGTGATGACGGCAACACCGGAGGACACCCGGGACCCGGCGACATTGGCGAAATTGTATATCCCGTCGAAGACCGGCGCGATGGTCCCCTTGAGCGCATTCAGCCATGTGGAAACCACAACCGGCCCCATTGTCGTCAACCACCAGGGCCAATTCGCCGCTGCCACGATTTCCTTCGATCTCGCGCCCGGAATCTCGCTCAGCGATGCCGAGCAGGTCATCCGCCGCGCCATGACCCAGATCGGTGCACCCGCATCCGTGCGCGGTGGTTTTCAGGGTGAGGCGCTGGCGTTCAAGAAATCCCTGTCCTCGGAGCCTTGGCTGCTGCTGGGAGCATTGCTGGCTATCTATGTGGTGCTCGGCATTCTCTATGAGAGCTTCATCCACCCCGTCACCATCCTCTCCACCCTGCCATCCGCCGGCGTCGGTGCCCTCCTGGCCTTGCTCGCAACGGGCGTGGAACTCAACGCGATGGCTTTGATCAGTCTGTTCCTGTTGATCGGTATCGTGAAGAAAAACGCCATCATGATGGTAGATGTGGCCATTCAGACCCAGCGCGAATCGCGCCTCAGCGCGCAGCAAGCCATCTTCGAAGCAGCATTGCTGCGGTTACGGCCCATTCTGATGACCACACTCGCGGCCACGCTGGGCGCACTGCCATTGGCGATCGCCAGCGGCTATGGCGCAGACCTGCGGCGCCCTCTGGGGATCGCCATCGTCGGCGGACTCCTGTTCAGTCAGCTCTTGACGCTCTATACCACCCCCATCGTTTACCTCTACATGGATCGTCTGCATCAGTGGGCCCAGCGCGGCTGGAGCCTGGGGAGCAGTTCGGCCCGATTCACCGATTGAAGGCCGAGCCATGTCGACACTGCCCCGCCTCCGCGACCACACCTCCGCTGACCGCCAGCTGCGGGCGCGGCTGTGCGGAGGACTGCTGATCTGCACCACGCTGATCAGCGCCTGCACCGTGGGTCCGGACTATGCTCGACCCGACATCGAGACGCCCGCGGTCTACAAGGAAAATGAGGGCTGGAAGCGGGCCGAACCGGCCGACCTTCTCGATCCAGGACCCTGGTGGCGGGTTTACCATGATGATGCGCTTGATGCCTTGCAGCGCGAACTTGCAGCGAACAATCTGAACATCCGCATCGCGGAAAGTCAGTTCCGCCAGGCCCAGGCAGTCCTGGCCGCCAGCCGCGCCAACCTGTTCCCGACGCTGAGCGCCTCGGCCGACGTGAATCGCAGTCAGATTCCCGATCCGCTGACCGGGCTCAACCGGCAACCCGTGCAACTCCCGGCTCAACGGGTCGGTCCGTTCGGCATCCTGCAGGTTCGCCCGCCGGCGATTCAGCCGCCAACGATCGAGTTCGATCCACGGACGCAACACAATCTCAGCTTGAACAGTAGCTGGGAAATCGACCTATGGGGGCGCGTACGCCGGCAGGTCGAAGCCAATCAAGCCAATCTTGACGCCAGCGCCGCCGACCTCCAGGCCATGCGACTGAGCATGCAGGCGCAACTGGCACGGCTCTATTTCACCCTGCGGACCAACGACACCTTGCAGGACAAGCTGCACCAAGGCGTGGCCGCCTACGAACAGTCGCTCAAACTGACCGAAAATCGCTATCAGGCGGGCGTGACCTCCCGCGCCGATGTGCTGCAAGCCAAAACCCAACTGAAATCGGCCCAGGCCCAAGCGCTCGATCTTCAGATCCAGCGCGCCCAACTCGAACACGCCATCGCGGTTCTGCTCGGCAAAGCGCCCGCCCAGTACCGGTTTCCTGTTGCGCCGCTCACCGATCCGGTGATTCCCGTGATTCCGCCCGGCTTGCCTTCCACCTTACTGGAACGTCGCCGAGACATCGCTGCGGCGGAACGCCGCGTCGCGGCTGCCAGTGCCCAGATCGGCATCGCCCAGGCCGCCTATTACCCGAACCTGACGCTCTCGGCCAGTGGCGGTTACCAAAGCAGCAGCCTTGGCGACCTGATCAGTCTGCCGAATCGCTTCTGGTCCATCGGACCCCGCATGGCCCTGGGTATTTTCGACGGGGGTCTGCGCAAATCACAGGTCGAACAAGCCACGGCCATTCTGGACGCGACTGCCGACAACTACCGGCTCACAGTCCTGAGTGCTTTCCAGGAGGTCGAGGATCAACTCATTGCATTGCGTGTTTTGGAAGCAGAAGCTGCGACGCAACGGGAAACCGAGGACTTGGCCCGACAGTCTCTAGCCGTCGTTACCAATCAGTACAAGGCCGGTCTGTTGAGTTACCTGAACGTAGTCGCGGCGCAGACCGTCTTACTGGACAGCGAGCGAACAAGTATCGCGCTCATGAATCAGCGCCTTGATGCCAGTATCGCCCTCATCCGGGCCGTAGGCGGAAGCTGGTCGCCCGCGACTGAATCGCCCCGTTCTGTGCTCGGACTTGACAACGATGCCGCAACCCCATAGGGTCGAACCATGAGCAACATTCAATCGGCTATCCTTCTGCTGCGACTGTGACCCAAGCGTTTGGGGCACCCCATTTTCTTTTGCAGCGAGCCGATGACATGTTTTCCAAATCCCTCCTCTCATCGAAGAATCATTTCCGGTCAAACCCTCTCGGGCTGCGACTGCGACGCGGTCGCCGGGCCTAGCGCGCGCCTGCCCGACGACCCCGTTGCTCCCTGGGCGCATTTCTCCTCAATCACCCAGGAATTTCGTCATGATTGATCATCCGCATCAGAAATACTGCCCGATCCGTCCCGTCAACCTGGCCGACCGCCAGTGGCCATCCCGGCAAATCACGCGTCCACCGCAATGGTGCAGTGTCGATTTACGGGACGGCAACCAAGCGCTCATCGAACCCATGGACAGCCTGCGCAAGCACCAGATGTTCGAGATGCTCGTGGCCATTGGCTTCAAGGAGATCGAGGTCGGTTTCCCGGCCGCCTCCCAGACCGACTTCGACTTCGTACGGGAAATCATCGAACAGAATCGTATTCCGGCCGATGTCACCATTCAGGTCCTGACCCAGGCGCGCACGGATCTCATCGCTCGGACGTTCCAGGCACTGCAAGGTGTGCGCCGCGCCATCATTCATGTCTACAACTCGACGTCGGAAGCCCAGCGGCGCCTGGTATTCCGGCAGGATCGAGCGGGAATCCGGCGCATCGCCGAACAGGGCGCCCGCTGGGTGGCTGACCATGCCGCGCGGCAGCCGGACACCGATTGGGTGTTTCAATACTCGCCCGAAAGCTTCACCGGAACCGAGCTCGACTTCGCCCTCGAGACCTGCGGCGCCGTACTGGAGATCTGGCAACCCGACGCGGGTCGTGAAGCGATCATCAACCTTCCGGCGACGGTGGAAATGACCACGCCCAACGTGTACGCCGATCAGATCGAATGGATGCATCGCCAACTGCCCTACCGAGACCATGTGATCCTCTCGGTACACCCGCACAATGATCGGGGAACCGCTGTGGCGGCTGCCGAGCTGGCCGTCCTGGCCGGTGCCGACCGCGTCGAAGGAACCTTGTTCGGCAACGGTGAACGCACGGGCAACGTGGACATCGTCACCCTGGCGTTGAACCTCTACACCCAGGGCATTGACCCACACCTCGACTTCTCGCGGATCAACGAGGTCGTGCGCGTCGCCGAGACCTGCAACCAGCTTCCAGTCCATCCTCGCCATCCCTATGCGGGCGAGCTGGTGTTCACGGCGTTTTCGGGCTCACATCAGGACGCCATCAAAAAGGGTTTGGCAGCCCGCGAGAACGATCCCGCAGAAACGCCGGCCTGGGAGGTTCCTTACCTGCCCATCGATCCCCGAGACGTCGGTCGAACGTACGAAGCCGTGATCCGCATCAACAGCCAATCCGGTAAAGGCGGCATCGCCCATGTCATGGCCAGCGAGTTCGGTCTGGACCTGCCTCGACGATTGCAGATCGAGTTTCGCAATGAGGTTCAGATCATCGCCGATTCGACTGGAAAGGAAGTGAAAACAGCCGACCTGTGGACCATTTTCGAGCACATTTATCTCGCGGTTCCCGGGGCCCATAGTTTGGTCGACTACCGCGAGGAGTCGCACGGGCAGCAAGACCGGTTGCGGCGGGTGCGTGCCGTGTTGCGCGATGCCGCGGGTCTCGATCAGGTGGTGACCGGGATCGGTCGCGGGCCGGTGGATGGCTTCGTCCATGCGCTCGCCGAAGGGTTCGGCAAACCGATTGAAGTGATTGACTACCGCGAGCATGCCATCGGGCCGGGGTCGGATGCGCGCGCGGCGGCCTATGTCGAACTCAAGATCGGCGGTGATGACCGTTCGTGGCATGGAGTTGGACTGGATGAGGACGCCACCGCCGCCACGTTACGGGCGATACTGAGCGCCTACGCGCGGCACGCCCAGCAGCGCGGCGCGTGCTCAGTGGAAGTGCCACCGACACCGCAGCAGTGCCGTAGCGGCTGAACAAGCTCTTTCCGGAAAACCCGCTTGCATGTCCCGAGGCGACTTACCAATGCAGGGCACGCAAGCGGGCCGTCTTTTTGTGTTGATGGGCATTCATGCGCTGCATGATGTCGCGCAGCGTCTCGATGGCGCGGCAGATGTACGGTCCCTTGTTGAGCATCACGCACTCGGCGCGCACACCCATAGCCGCATCGGTGATTTCCGAGCGGGTCGGTGTGCCCTTGCGGGCCAGTGATTCGAGCACCTGAGTAGCCCAGATCACCGGGACATGAGCAGCCTCGCACAGCCAAAGAATCTCCTCTTGGATCTCGGCAAGCCGTTCCGGGCCAATCTCCACCGCCAGATCGCCGCGAGCGACCATGACACCGACGGGGCGTCTGGGGAGTGTCGTGAGCAGGATCTCGGGGAGATTCCGCACCGCCTGGGCTGTTTCGATCTTTGCCACCACGGGCACCGAGCGGTTGCCACGCCGATCCAGCTCGGCCATCAGGGTGGCCATGTCGTCGGCCGTGCGGATGAAGGAGTAGCCGATGATATCGGCGGTATGGGCCGCCAAATCAAGCATTTCCAGATCCTGTTCGGTGAGCGCAGGGAGTCGAAGCAGACTATCCGGGAAATTGAGCCCCTTCTCACCCCGGACCTTCTCCCCTTCGGCGCGGGCCCGCGTGATGCGCAAGACGGCGCCCTCGGGAATGAGCGACTCCACGACGGCGCCAATCTTGCCGTCATCGATGAACACCCGATGTCCAACCGCGAGGTCGTCGATCACTTCAGGACTGCTGAGGCCGATTCGCCCCATCCTCGCCAGCGGCTCCGGGGCATCGGGTTGCGCCGGAATCCCAGGCTGGCTGTTGCGCGTGAGCAGAAGTTGCTCCTGTGGATGCACCAGGAGAAAACCGGGACGTTCCGGAAACGGACCGAAACAACCTTCTCGGCGGTCACCCGGCGTTGCACTGGGCCCCCACCAGCGACAGGGCATGCCCGGTTCCAGATAAGCCGTGTGCCAGATGCGCCCTTTCCAGCGATCCGCGAGATCGCGACCGATGATCTCGATCTCCCGCATGCGCCCGCGCGTATCGCGAAAACGGATCCGTCCACCGACCTTCAGGTCGTCGTAGATTTCGGCCGTGACGGGCAGGATCTCAGGGTCGGTCGACTCGGGCGTGCGGGCCGATGCAAGCACGACTTCAGCCGGCGCAATCACGCGCCCCGAAGCATCGCGGGTCGGATGGATCGCGAATATGGGCGCGGCATGGACCGGCGCCGTACGCAACTTGGGCCCCGGAAGATCCATGTAGATCCGACATGGTCTACCCAGCGCCGCACTGGCCTGTCTCACCTGCTCGATCATGCGATTCCACACGACCGGGTCATCATGGGCGCCATTGATGCGAGCGCAGTCCATTCCCGAACGGATCATCGCACTGACCAGCTCACCATCTTCGGCCGCACTAGACGGCAGCGTTACCATGATGTAAACACCCGCGCCGTCGCGATGTGCCCCGAACAGATGCTGCGTGTTGCCGCTGAGCAGAGCCTCCCCCTCATCGATACACGGCCCGGAATCGGGCTGGGGCGGGTGCCACTGTCCATCCAGAACGCCGGATAGAAGGGCCAGTACACGATCGAGATCGTGCAGCAGATGGCCTTCCGAACGTCCCAGTGATGACAGACCCTGATTGCTCAGGCGTTTTTGCAGTAGACGCAGATCACTGCGCCGAAAATGCAGATAGCGCAGCAAATTCATCACACTCGCCCGGGCTCGATCGGCGTCCGGTCTCAACCATTCCACTGCATCGTGCCGGGCCCCCTGCTCCACACGATCACGCAAGTCCTGCAGTTCGGCCTGCAAGGCGCGCAGTTCCGTCTGCGCGGAGACGGTCAATGAATGCATCTGTTCTGTCACGAGGGCAATCTCCCGATCGCATCCGGCGCAAGCCCCTTACTCTACGATTCGAAAATGACAACTGCACCTTCATTGGGGGAATTTGCTGCGGTGGATGTGGTAAGTTGAAATACTCATCCGTCCTGCCGAGCGCTTTGGATACATGGCCTTTGCATTCCCCGCCCCACGGCATACACCCCGCGCCCTCCGGAATATCCTGCTTGAGCGGATGGAAAAGGCGATCACGCATCTGTCCGCGCCCATCGCCGACCGGGCCGAAGGCATCCACGAAGCCCGCAAGCGCTTCAAGGAAATCCGGGCCGTTTTGCGGCTGGTCAGCGACACCGAGACCTTCCCGGCCGGCGCCATGCGGCAATGGTTCCGGGACGCGGGTCGGGAGCTTTCCGGAACCCGCGACGCCCAGGCGCTGGTGGAGTGCTGGGACAAACTGGACGCCGTCGACCCCAAGGCGCTGCAAACGCGCGCCGGGCAGGCGCTCCATCGGGCCCTGATCGACAACGCCCATGACCATCTCCATGATGCCGATGCGTTGGACAGCATCGTTCGGCGTTTGTGCGCCGCGCTGAACCAGCACATGACCCACCTGCCCGAGATCGACGTGCCTGAAACAGGATTCGACCTCATCTGCTCCGGATTCGAGCGAACCTACCGGGCTGGTCGGCGCCAGCTGGACGCCGTCCAGAACGCCCCGACCGCGGAACATTTCCACGACTGGCGCAAGCGTGTGAAGGATCACTGGTATCACACCCGACTGATCGCCGGCGCGTGGCCGGTCTATCTCGAGCAGCGCCAGAGTCTGCTCAAGACGCTGTCCGATCTGCTGGGCGACGACCACGACTTGATGCTGCTGCGCAGTCAGATGCTGGCCTGGTCAGACCGACTGGGCAGTGATGCCCAGCAGCAAAGGCTGCTCGGCGCCATTGGCCGTCGGCAAGCCCAGCTCCGCCAGGAGGCTTTGTCTCTCGGTCGCCGGATCTATGCGGAACGGCCTCGATCGTTCACGCGCCGCATCACCGATTACTGGCGCCTGTGGGAAGAAGAGGATGCGCCTCGCGAACGACGGCTACCATTCCATCCCGATCCCGCCGCTCCGTTATCTTGACCCGAACACGAGGCAAGCCGATGCATACACTGGCGTTCTACAACCTCAAGGGCGGAGTGGGAAAAACCGCCGCCGCTGTCAATCTCGCCTGGTGCGCCGCACAGGACGGCCTGACCACCTGTCTGTGGGACCTCGATCCCCAGGGCGCTGCCAGCTGGTACCTGCGTGATACCACGGGCCTTGAGGTCAAGGCCAAGAAGCTCCTGAAAGGAAAGAACGCGCTGGAAAACCAGGTTCGCGCGACCGAATTGCCAGGTCTGGACCTCATCCCGGCCGATACCACCTACCGCCATCTGGATCTGCTGTTCGAACAGAGCGACAAGCCACGGGAAATCCTGGCCAAGCTGGTCAGTCCACTGGCCGACCGCTACCATCTTCTGGTGCTCGATTGCCCGCCCAGCTTTTCGCGTCTGTCGGAAAACGTGTTTGCCTTGTCCGATGCGGTCGCCGTTCCATTGATCCCGACCCCGCTGTCGATCCGGGCGTTTTCCCAGGTTAGCGAATTTCTACAGCAGAAGCAGCTTGATCGGGGACAACTGTTCCCATTTTTCTCGATGGTGGATAAACGCCGCATGCTGCATCGGCAGTGGCTGGAAGCTCCACCCGCGGAGCTACCCAATCTGCTGAGCGCTTATGTGCCCTACGCCTCGGCGGTGGAACAAATGGGACAGCATCAAAGCCCGGTGAACCAGTTCGCGGCGCACAGTCCCGCGGCGGCCGCCTACCAGGCGTTGTGGGAAGAACTGCGCGTCTATCTTCGACTCGTATGAGGGGGAATTCCGGCATCAACCGCCGGACCGACCCAGCAGCCGCAGCTGAGCCGGGGTAAGGAACCATTCCAGTCGGCTGCGACCGGTCGGATCGCCGTCTTTCCATGTGATCTTGGCCACAGCGCCTTTCTTGAAGGGCAACGAGTCTCCCTGCTGGCCTCCAAACAAAAGACGCGATGCCAGCTCGCCCAGATCGGGCTGATGGCCCACCACCATCACCGAATCCGGCGCACCAGCCAACCCGGCGCACACGGCATCCAGTGAACTCGCCGGCGCCAGCGAATCACACAGACGCACGGCATTGACGCCGAGACCGGCAGCGAGTATCTCTGCCGTTTCACGGGTCCGCCGCAAAGGACTGGTCCAGATCGCTGCCGGTTGAACGTCCAGGCGCTGAAGGCCTGAAACGATCCGGTGCATTTTCCGGATACCATCAGTTGTCAGGGCGCGATCCGAGTCGGGGATCGCCATCCCACGATCTTCGGCGATACCATGGCGGACCAGATAGACGATCATCGGTGTGTGCGGATGGCGTCACTCATCCCAATCGTCTTCCAGGTCGGCATCATCCTCGTCGTCCTCATCATCGTCCTCCTCGCGATAGCGTCGAGCGCGCGCGGGACGATAGAAATCGTTTGGAGGCTCGTCCACCGGCTCATCCGATCCGGCTTCCTCATCATCCATCAGGTCGAGATCCAGGTCGTACCATTCGTCGAAACCCACGGTACGGGTTTCGCCGTCTTCATACTCGATGTCGATTTCATCGCCGCGTTCGTCGACAGCCACGACTTTGAAACGGTCATCCTGCTCCAAGTCCAAATACCATTGCCCGACGATTGGATCCAGCTCACCCATTGACTCTCCCCCCGCTGGAAATCGGGATCGGCGGCTTCGCGCCCACCGATCCCCTTCGCCGCATAAGTCCTGTTATTCGGACTTCATATCTTCAGTGGTTTCGTCGATCTTCTCGCCCAGCTCTTCGGCTTTTTCGCCAGCAGCGCCGGTCGCATCGTCGATCTGCTCACCCGCTTCTTCGGCCGGACCCTGGAAGGGCTCCTTGGCCTTGTCCATCAGCTCATCGGCCTTCTGCTCCATGGTGTCCATGGCCTGCTCAGCCTCCTGCTTGGCTTCCTCCCGCTCTTTGCGGTCGCAGGCAGACAGGCCGAACACAGCAACCAGGCCTGCAATCATCAGCCAGCGCAGCTTGGAGGTCTTGGTCATCGATATTCTCCTTAAGAGAGATAAGAGATTCATGATTGGGATCAGGCCGACAAATTCGGCCTCCTCACTAGTTTGAACGATCCAAGACGGAATTTACCACCTGTCGTTGATTTTTCGCTCCCGGATCGGTCGATCACCCAGCCTGATGATCTGGCAGAATCATGGGGCTTGGCTGACTTGCCGGCAAGACCTTTCGTCGCGTGGTGTGGCGAAAGTCATGTGCCCCGCCTTTTTTATGATCCAACTGTCGATGATCATTGAAATAACTGAAAGACCTGCCGTAGTTTCCCGTCTTATTGAAATCGATTCTCAGTTTCCTTAACATTAATGACACCTTCCGCTTTGTTTCCAGGCCAGGCCCGCCATGAACCCATGGATCCCTCCCCGACTGCCGATTCGGCTGCGTTTCGCGATTGTCTGCGTGTTTTCCCTCTGGGCAAGCCATGTCATGGCTGCGAGCCGGGAAGCGATTCTTCCGATCTTGCAGATGGTCGATTACATCGGAGTCGACTATCCCGAATTCGTTCAAGATGGTCAGGTGCTCAATGCAGCGGAATACGCCGAACAACGTGAATTTTCGGCAGATATTCGACGCCGTCTGGACGATCTTCCGGAGGTGGACGGCAAGGCCCAGCTCATCGAATCCGCGCAAGAACTGGAACAGGCCATTGCCCGCAAGGCCGATGGCACGTACATCCAGAACTTGACCGCGGACATGACCGAAAACCTGTTGCGCCAGTATCCGGTTTCACTCACCCCGGTGAAGGTGCCCGACCCGGCCGTGGGCAGTCGGCTGTACCAGGAGCAATGCGCGGGATGCCATGGGGTCACCGGGCGAGGTGATGGGCCAGCCGCCCAAGGGCTCACACCTGCGCCCACTGATTTCCATGACGCCGGACGGCGTAGCCAGCGTAGCTTGTTGAGCTACTACAACACGGTGAGCCTCGGCGTGCCGGGCACCGCAATGGCGAGCTACACTCACTTGAGCGAAGCCGAGCGCTGGGCGCTGGTATTCCATATCGGCCAACTGTATTTCGACGACACACAGAAGCAGGCCGGCAGGGCACTTTGGGCCGACACGCCGGACATGCGCCGGATCGTCCCGGACATGGGAACCTTGGTGCAGACGACGCCCGAAGCCTTGGCGGCCAACCACCCCGATCACGCCATGCCGCTGCTTGCTGCGTTGATTGACCGTCCGGCGCTCCTCGCACCGGGACAGGACCGCGCGCTGACAACGGCACGTCAGATGCTCGATGCGGCGGACCAAGCCTACCGAAGCGGCAACCGGGAAGAGGCCGCACGCGCCGCCCTGTCGGCCTATCTGGATGGTTTTGAGCTTGCCGAGGCGACTCTGGCAGCAACCGACAGAAAGCTGATGGCCCAGATCGAAGCCGATATGATGGCCTTACGCAATGCCATTCGGGAAGAGGAAACAGTCAATGCCGTCACGCAGCGCGTCGAACGGCTGCAAGTGGCCTTGAATCAGGCCGAAAACCGGCTGCATTCCGATGAACATAGCGTTGCTGCCGCATTCAGCGGAAGTTTCCTGATTCTCTTCCGGGAAGGCCTGGAAGCCATTCTGGTGCTGGCTGCCATGTTTGCCTTTCTGAAAAAATCCGGTCGCAGTGAGGGCTTGGCGTATCTGCACGCGGGATGGATCGGCGCCTTGGTCATGGGTCTGGCAACCTGGTTTGCCGCGACCTATCTCATCGATATCAGCGGCGCCAGTCGAGAGCTGACTGAAGGACTCACAGCGCTGCTTGCAGCCGTCATTCTGATTGGTGTCGGTCTCTGGTTGCACAACAAGAGCTACGCCAGTCGTTGGCAGCAGTACGTCGCCGGACAGATGCAAGCCGCCATGAACCGGGGGGGGCTGCGCGCCATCGGACTGGTGTCGTTCCTTGCGGTCTATCGCGAGGCATTTGAAACCGTTCTGTTCTACCGGGCGCTCTGGAGCCAAGGACAGCATACTGCTGTTCTATCGGGAATGGTCATCGCCACCATCTTGCTGGCCGGCATTGCGGTCGCCCTGTTCCGCTTCAGTGTTCGTCTCCCGATTCGCCAGTTCTTCAGCTTCAGTGCCGCGCTGATCGGGGTTCTGGCTGTCGTGTTTGCCGGAAAAGGTCTCGCCGCGTTGCAAGCAGCAGGCTGGATCAATGCGCAACCGGTCGACTTCATCGACCTGCCGGTCCTGGGTATCTATCCGACTTTGCAGACCCTGCTCGGACAAGGGCTGGTGCTCATGGTCCTGTTGGCGGGGATCCTCTATAACCACCGGTCCCCGTCTGCCGCACCTTCTCACTAAGGGGTCTCGCGCAGCCTCAAGCTGGTCGCCAGGACCAAGCTGGCGCCCAGCCAGGCCAAGACGGGCCAATCGCCCCAGCGTACATAGGGCGTAGCGCCGAGGCGAGGCTGCACGTTCCCGCGCAAGACGCCAACCTCGAAGGACGGCAGCTGCGCGGTGACGCGACCGGTGGCATCGACCAACGCCGTGATTCCGGTATTGGTGGCCCGCAGCAGGTCCCGTCCGGCCTCAAGAGACCGCATGCGGGCGATCTGAAAGTGCTGGTGAGGCGCGAAACTGCGCCCGAACCATGCGTCATTGCTGACATTCACCAGAAGCTGCGCCTCCGGCAGGTCACGAATCACCTCGCTGCCGAAGACAGCCTCATAGCAGATCAAAACTCCCAGCGGCAGCTCCTGGAAGCGGATCAGATCAGGATGGCTCGGCCCGGCGCCAAGATCACTGTGCGGCATGTCCAGGACCTGCATCCAGTGACGGATGAACGCCGGGACCGGGAAATATTCCCCGAACGGAACCAGATGGCGCTTATCGTAGAACTGGCGATCCAGCCCCAATAGCAGGGCGCTGTTGAGATAGACGCGCCGCTCTGGATCGAAGCGCAACAACCCGAGAAGAATTTCACTTCCGGCCGCAGCGGCAGCAATCTGCAATCGCGTCAAATAGGTCCCGGCCAGTTCATGGTAGACATGGGGCAATGCCGCTTCCGGCCAGACGATGAGCGGGGTCCCAAGCAAGGGCTCCGTCAGTTGGGCATACCGGTCCAGTATCTCATCGGCCCGGCGAGCGTCCCATTTGTTTTCCTGGGGAATATTCCCCTGAACGAGCGCCACGGGAATTGGCGGTCCGGAGGGGTGGGTCCACTGGACGAACCGCAATCCGGAACCGGCGATCCACACCACCAGAAGCGTGGCCGCGATCCACACCCGCCGCACACCGTTCGCCGTTCGCAGGCATTCCATAGCTGCAGCGGTCCACGCAATCCCCGCGCCCAGCCCCAGAACACCCCATAGGGGTGCATAGCCAGCCAAGAGGCCGTCGCTTTGGGTATAGCCGACAGCCAGCCAGGGAAAGCCGGTGAACACCCAGCTACGAACCCACTCGCCGCCGATCCATACGGCAGGAAACACCCACAGCAGGCGCGCGCGCCGAGCACCGGCCAGCGCCGTGGTCACCGCAGCGACCAAGGCCGGGATCGAAGCTAGAAAGGCGATCAACAGAGCCGTCAACAGCAAGGCCAAGGACAGACCGGCATTGCCGTGCTCGTGGATACTCACGAATACCCAGCTGATCCCGAGACCAAACTGACCCAGCCCGAAACCGTAGCCGATCCGGAACGCCTGCCCAACGGATCGTTCGCGGATCAGAAACAGAAAGCTCCACAGGCAGATCGGCGCCAACACGGACCATTGCCACGGAGCGAACGCGAAGACCAGCACCGCACCCGCCAGCAGCGCACCCAGCATCCGCAGCCCTTCCTCATGAATCCAGCGCATGCGTCGATGTCCTCGATGACGGGTGGAGTACGTACCGCCGAAACGGGTATCGTCAAGCGTTGGCGGACTGGACATCCGCCTCGGGAAGGATGCAAACCTGGACCAGATGGATCCGGCGATTGTCCGCCCGCACCACGGTGAATTCATAGTGTCCCAGACGAACCCGCTCGCCACGATGGGGCAAATGGCCGAACGCATTCATGAGCAAGCCGGCAACGGTATCGAATTCCGCATCAGAAAACTGGGCACCCAACGCCGCATTGAACTCGTCAAGATCGGTCAATCCCTTGACCAGATAACGATGCTCCCCATGCTGGAGGATATTGTCTTCTTCCTGTTCATCATGCTCATCTTCGATTTCACCGACGATCTGCTCGAGGATGTCCTCAATGGTGACCAATCCGGAAACACCGCCGTATTCATCCACGACGATGGCGATATGGCTGCGGCTGCTCTGGAACTCGCGCAACAGGACATTCAGGCGCTTGCCCTCGGGCACGAAACTGGCCGGTCGTAGGATATCCTGCAGGTTGAACGCTGCTTCGCCATGTGCGCTGGGGAAATAGCGCAACAGATCCTTGGCGATCAGAACACCGACGATCTCGTCACGATGCTCGCCGACTACCGGATAGCGGGAAAAACCGGACACAACCACTTCCGAGAGCAAGGTCGCCAGATTGTCGTCCCGGCGCACCACCGCCATCTGCGCCCGCGGAATCATGATCTCCTCGACCTGCATCTCGGTCACATCAAGCACGCCCTCCAGCATGCCCAGGGTATTGGCATCGAACAAACCGCCCTGCTGGCCTTTGCGCAAGATCTGCAGCAACTCATCACGATCGTTCGGCGCAATCTGCAGCAGGTGAAGCAAGCGCTCCCGCCAGGATCGATTGGCGGAAGCGTTGGGACTGGGACGTTCTTCACTGGAAGACATGATTTTCCTGGAGTTCGGCAAGGGTTGATCGAGAACCGGCCATCGCGTCCTCTGAATCCTGATAGGGATCGGCAAACCCCATCATCTGAAGAATCTGGATTTCACGGGACTCCATCTCTTGGGCATCGCGGGGATCCAGATGATCGTACCCGAGTAGATGCAGAACACCGTGAACCGTGAGATGCGCCCAATGGGCGCGCGGTGACTTGCGCTGTTCGAGCGCTTCACGCTGAACGACCGGCGCGCAGATGACCAAGTCGCCCAGATAGTCCCCACTCCAGCCGATCGGCGGCTCGAAAACGAAGGAGAGGACGTTGGTCGGAGCGGATTTTCCACGATAGGCCAGATTGAGCGCAGCGGATTCCTGTTCGTCGACGATGCGTACCGTCCCGGCGCCACGCACCTTGAGAAACGCGAGGCTACGATCGATCCAGTAACGGAAACTGATGGATGCGGGAATCCCCCGCCGCGATACGGCATATTGCACGCCCCAATGGTCAGACGGATCCATCGCCGCCATCCACGCCGCGCGCATAGGCGTCGACGATCCGCTGCACCAGGGGATGACGCACCACATCCTGGCTGGTGAAGTAGGTAAAGCTGATGCCGGTAATCTCATTCAGGACCGATTCGGCATGACGCAAGCCCGAGGTCACCTGGCGCGGCAAGTCCACCTGGGTGGTATCGCCCGTGATGACGGTGGTCGAGCCGAATCCAAGCCGCGTCAAGAACATCTTCATCTGCTCGATCGTGGTGTTCTGCGCCTCGTCGAGAATGATGAAGGCTTCGTTCAATGTCCGCCCGCGCATGAAGGCAAGCGGCGCGACTTCGATCTGGCCACGCTCCATCAGGCGTTCGACTTTTTCGGGCCCAAGCAGGTCCTGCAGTGCATCGAACAATGGTCGCAGATAAGGGTCGACTTTCTGTGCCATGTCACCGGGCAAGAATCCCAGGCGCTCGCCAGCCTCGACTGCCGGTCGTACCAGAATGATGCGCCGAACCTGGCCCCGCTCCAGCGCTTCGACAGCGGCAGCGACAGCCAGATAGGTCTTGCCCGTTCCGGCCGGTCCGATTCCGAAATTGATATCGTGGGTGAGGATGGCCTGCAGATACTGCTGCTGATTGGCTCCGCGCCCGCGGACCATTCCGCGGCGCGTGCGAATCGCCACGGCATCCGGCCCGCAGACCACCATCGAGGATGCTGCGGTCAAAGCCGTGGACTGCAGCAGCAGGTGAACCTGTTCGGGCGTCAGGGGATCATCCACAGCCAACTGGTACATTTCTTTCAGCAAGCCTTCGGCGCGCACCGCCCCTGCTGCATCACCGAGAATCCGGAAATCATTTCCCCGATTGCGAATCTCGACGCCGAGTCGCTCTTCGATCCGGCGCAGATTTTCATCAAAGCGACCGCACAGCCGGGCCAGACGACGATTATCGTCGGGCTCGAGCCTGACTTCCCGGACGATCCGCTCGGACACCGCGGCTCTAGGCATGCAGCGCCGCCTTGGCGTCGTACACTTCACCGCGCAGCGAATTGGATTTGAGCGCGACGATACGGACCGGGATCATCTGGCCGATCCAATTCGCCGGGCCGGCAAAATTGACCCATCGGTTGCAATCGATGCGACCGGTAAGCTCCGTGGGATTTTTCACCGACGGTCCTTCCACCAGGACGTGCTGCAGGGTACCCAACAATCCCTCACAATAGCGTCGGCCATTGGACTGCACGGCTACCTGCAGCCGAGCGAGCCGCGCCTCCTTCTCCGCCATGGGCGTCTCGTCGACCAGCGCAGCAGCCGGCGTACCCGGTCTGGCGCTATAGAGGAAGCTGAACGCCTGATCGAAACCCACCGCATCGATCAAGCGCATACTGGCCTCGAAATCAGCGGCGGTTTCCCCCGGAAAGCCGACGATGAAATCCGTCGACAACGAAATCCCCGGACGAATCTCCCGCAGCCGCCGCAGCCGTGCCTTGTACTCCAGCGTGGTATAGCCGCGTTTCATAAGGGCCAGAATGCGATCCGATCCGCTCTGCACCGGCAGATGCAGATAGTCGGCGAGCTTGTCCACGTCGGCATAGGCATCGATCAGGCGGTCGCTGAATTCGAGCGGATGCGAGGTGGTGAACCGGATACGGGCGATCCCCTCGATCTCGGCGAGATACCGGATCAACAGCGCCAGATCTGCGGTTTCCGAGCCACCCATGGCGCCACGATAGGCGTTCACGTTCTGGCCGAGCAAGGTGATTTCCCGCACGCCCTGATCCGCAAGCGCCAGGCACTCGGCCAGTACATCGTCGAACGGTCGGCTGACTTCCTGGCCGCGGGTATAGGGCACCACGCAGAAGCTGCAGAACTTGCTGCACCCCTCCATGATCGACACGAAGGCGACCGGTCCCTTGGCTCGAGGCTCCGGCAAGCGGTCGAACTTCTCGATTTCGGGAAAGGACACATCGATCCGCGCGGTGCGTTCACGCCGCACCGCCTCAATCATCTCGGGCAGGCGATGGACGGTCTGGGGGCCAAAGACGAGATCGACGAAAGGTGCCCGGCGCAGCAGGTTTTCACCTTCCTGACTCGCGACACAGCCGCCGACACCGATCAGCAGATCAGGGCGCGCCTCTTTCCATTCGCGCCAGCGACCCAGTTGCGAGAATACCTTCTCTTGCGCCTTTTCGCGCACACTGCACGTATTCAGCAGCAGCACGTCAGCCTCTTCCGGCTGGTCAGTGGATACCAGGCCATGGGATTCGGCCAGCATGTCCGCCATGCGCGCCGAGTCATAGCTGTTCATCTGGCAGCCCCAGGTTTGGATATAAAGTTTGCCCATCGCTCCCCTGATCCGATCCGCTTCTTGCGAATCGCTTATTCTACACTGAAGCACCTTCATCCAGACGCGCGATCAGGTCAAGGACCTCCTGCGTCTTGGAGGCCATCAGCGTCGGATCGCCCCGTGACTCCACATTGAGCCGGACTACCGGCTCGGTATTCGATGGACGGAGGTTGAAACGCCAATCTCCGAAATCCATTCCCAGGCCATCGGTATGGTCCACCGTCCTGGCCGCTCGGGCATAGTGGTTTTCCACGGCCGTCAGGACCTCGGCAGGTTGCACCAGAGTCCGGTTGATCTCTCCGCTTGCCGGATAGCGCGCCATGCGCTCCTCCACCAGATCGGCCAGCGAGCGCCCCGTCCTGCAAATCATCTCGGCCACCAGCAACCAAGGCACCATGCCACTGTCGCAGTAGGAGAAGTCGCGGAAATAGTGATGCGCGCTCATCTCTCCGCCATAAACGGCATCTTCCTTGCGCATGCGGGCCTTGATAAAGGCGTGGCCCGCCTTGCTCAGGACCGGCGTCCCCCCCGCGGCCTCGACCATCTCCACCGTGTTCCAGATCATGCGCGGATCGTAGACGATGCGCGCGCCGGGATTCTTCTCGGCAAAGGCGCGTCCCAGCAGGCCGACGATGTAATACCCCTCGATGAAGCGCCCGGCGCTGTCGAAGAGAAAACAACGGTCGAAATCCCCATCCCAGGCGATCCCCATGTCGGCCTGGTGCTCGCGAACGGCCTGAGCCGTCACCGCCTGGTTCTCTGGCAGGATGGGGTTCGGGACACCGTTCGGAAAGCGGCCATCGGGTTCATGATGGAGCCGGATGAATTCGAACGGCAGATGTTCGGCCAGCGCATCAATGACCGGACCGGCACAACCGTTGCCGGCATTGACGACCAGGCGCAGCGGCTTGAGCGCCGAGCCATCGATAAACTTCAGCAGGTGTGCCACATAGGCGGGACGAATTGCCAGCGATCGAGTGGTCCCGGGCGTCGCGGCGCTCTCGAAACGGTCGGCCTCGGCCAGCGCCCGGATTTCCGGCAAGCCGCTGTCGCCACTCAGGGGGCGAGCCTGTTCGCGCACGAACTTGAGGCCGTTGTAATCGGGCGGATTGTGGCTCGCGGTGACCATAATGCCGCCGTCAACCTGCTCGTGGAATGTGGCGAAGTAGACCTCTTCGGTACCGCACAGCCCGATGTCTTCGCAATCGACTCCCTGCGCCATCAATCCTGCCATCAGCGACTGCGCCAGGGCGGGGCTGGACAACCGCATGTCGCGCCCCACCACCACGCGACGCGGCTTGACATAGTCGGCGTACGCCCGGCCAATGCGATAGGCAATCTCGTCATTGAGCTGATCGGGCAGGCGCCCGCGCACATCATAGGCCTTGAAACAGGTCAACGGTTCTGCCACGTCCATTCCTCAATCGGCTTTAAGTAGAAGTCTCGTCGCGACGCCCGTAACGGTCCTCGTAACGGACGATGTCGTCTTCGCCCAGATAGCTGCCGGTTTGTACCTCGATCAGATCGAGCGGGATCTTGCCCGGATTTTCCAAGCGGTGAGCGGTCCCCAGCGGGATATAGGTCGACTCGTCCTCCCCCAACAAGAAACTCTCCTCCCCACGCACCACGCGCGCCGTCCCCTTGACGACGATCCAGTGTTCGGCCCGATGGTGATGCATCTGCAGCGACAGCGTGGCGCCTGGGTGTACGCGGATATGCTTGACCTGAAATCGCTCCCCGCTTCCGATGCCTTCATACCACCCCCATGGGCGATACACACGCCGGTGAGACAGCGCCTCTTCACGCCGCGCGGCCTTGAGACGCGAAACGATGGCTTTCACGTCCTGCGCCCGGTCCTTGTGAGCGACCAGTACGGCGTCTGCCGTTTCCACGATCACATGATCCGTGACGCCCACTGCGGCCACCAGGCGATCTTCGGCGCGCACATAGCTGCCGGCGACGTCCTGCAGCAGGACATCGCCCAGGACCACGTTGCCCTGCGCGTCGGCGTTGCCAGCCGCTTGCAGCGTGGCCCAGGAGCCGATATCGCTCCAGCCGGCAGCGAGCGGCACCACCACCGCGCGATCGGTCTTTTCCATCACGGCATAATCCAGCGAATCCTCGCGGCAGGCGAGAAACGCAGCCGCATCCAGCCGGGTGAAGTCGAGATCGCGCCGGGCGCCATCCAGTGCCGCACGGCCCGCGTCCAGAATATCCGGGGCGTGTTGCGCCAATGCGTCAATCACACAACGAGCCTGGAACAAAAACATGCCGCTGTTCCAGTAATACCCGCCCTGACGCACATAGGCCTCGGCCCGGGCGTAATCCGGCTTTTCAACGAACGCCGCGACTGGCATCCAGTCGGTTGCCACCTCGCACTCTCCAGCGCGGATGTAGCCGTAGCCGGTTTCCGGCGCAGTCGGCACGATGCCAAAGGTCACCAGATGGCCCTGCTGCGCGGCCATACGCGCGGATTTCAGGGTCTCGCGAAAACGCTCGGGTTCGAGAATGAGATGATCGGCCGGCAAAACCAGAAGCAAGGCCTCCGGGTCATGACGGGCCGCATCCAGCGCCGCGATCGCCACGGCGGGGGCGGTGTTGCGACCGGCCGGTTCGAGCAGGATATTGGCCGGTTCGCGGCCGATCTGGCGCAACTGTTCCGCCACCAGAAACCGGTGCTGGTCGTTGCAGACGATAACCGGCGCCGCCAGTTCGGGGACCCCGGTCAAGCGCTGTAGCGTCTCCTGCAACAAAGTTTCATCCGAGCACAGCGGCAGGCACTGTTTGGGCAGCTGCTCCCGCGAGAGCGGCCACAACCGGGTACCGGAACCGCCCGACAGAATGACGGGCACCATGCGGGAGACAGCCGGTCGCGGCGGATTTGAAAGCTCGGCTGGGGTGGAACTCATGGGGGACCTCCAGAGATGACTCGGACCTTAAGCCAAACTGTCGGCGCAGCAATCAATCGCGCCATGCCACCGGCAATCGTGCCAACACGGGCAGCACGCCACTGCCCTTCCCGACTGCACCACCGCGCGGGGGCAAACGGCCGTAACGGCACGGTAGCAATACCGGGCAACATGCGCCGTGGGCGTCGCGCTGCACTGCGATGCCCGGGCGCGGCCGTAAATCGCCCCCTTGCAGAAAGCATAGCGCGAATCGGCCTTCAACACGCGATCCACGGCCTCGCTTGCGTGATCGCCGAAACTCGAACGGATGGCGCCGGGCTGAACGAGAATGACATGGATTCCGAATGGGCTCAGCTTCAAGCGCAAGGCATCGGACCGACTGCGCAAAGCGGATTTCGTGGCACGATACGCCCCCGCAAACGGGGTGGTCAGCACACCGGAAACACTGCCAGCGTTCACGATACGCGACCCGGCTCGCATGCGCGGCACCGCATCCTGCGCGAGTTATACCGGCGCAAAGACATTGGTTGCGAACTGACGTGCCAGCTCCTGATCCGGCATCTCGACGCCGGGGCCCATGGCCCGGTAGACCGCGTTGTTGATCAGCCGGTCGACGCGGTCCGCCTCGCGATCGAACGCGGACCAGAACTCGGCGCGGCTGGCAGCGTCGATCACCTCGAGCGGCAGCGCCGGCAGTCCCCGCTGCCTCAGCCGTTCGACATCCTCGGATCGCCGGGCCGTGGCAAAGACGCGGCGTCCATGGCGATGAAACGCCAACGCCAGACCAATGCCACTGGAGCATCCGGTGATCACCACAATAAGCAAATCGGCGTACTCCATCTCGACCTGCTCCTCCATACACTCACCCGTCAGACCGGGTCTACGCCGCGCCCGCCAAATCCGGCAGAAGCGGCCTCAAGTAGCGCCCGGTATGTGAAGCGGCAACGTCGGCAACCGCCTCGGGCGGACCGGCCGCGAGAAGCTGACCGCCGCCATTGCCGCCTTCCGGCCCAAGATCAAGCAGCCAGTCGGCGGTTTTGATGACATCGAGATTGTGCTCGATCACCACCACAGTATTGCCATGTCCGCACAGCCGCTGAAGCACCGCCAGCAATTGCTCGATGTCATGGAAATGCAGGCCAGTCGTGGGCTCGTCCAGGATGTACAGCGTGCGCCCGGTATCCCGCTTCGATAATTCTCGCGACAGCTTCACCCGCTGCGCCTCGCCCCCCGACAGGGTCGTCGCGCTTTGCCCCAGACGGATGTAACCCAGTCCCACATCCATCAGTGTCTGCAGCTTGCGCGCCACCGTCGGCACAGGCGCGAAAAAAGCCAGCGCATCCTCTACGGTCAGGTTCAGAACCTCATGGACGTTCAGTCCCTTGTAGACCACTTCAAGGGTCTCCCGGTTATACCGTTGGCCTTTGCAGACATCACAGGCGACATACACGTCGGGCAGAAAATTCATCTCGACCCGGATCACCCCGTCGCCTTGACATGCTTCGCAGCGCCCACCCTTGACATTGAAACTGAACCGGCCGGGTCCGTAACCCCGGCTGCGTGCTTCCTGAGTGCCGGCGAACAGCTCGCGGATTGGCGTGAAAATACCGGTATAGGTGGCCGGATTCGATCGGGGCGTGCGGCCGATCGGACTCTGGTCGATATCGATGACGTGATCGAACTGATCAAGCCCCTCGATCCCTTCGAAAGGTGCCGGCACCGCACCGGCACCTTGGAGTTGGCGCGCGGCTGCGGCATGCAGGGTATCGTTGATGAGCGTGGATTTGCCGGAGCCGGAGACTCCGGTTACGCAGGTGAAAAGACCGACCGGGATCTCCACGGTCACGTTCTTGAGATTGTGTCCGCGCGCGCCGCGCAGGATCAACCAGCGCTCAGGGTCGGGCTGACGCCGCGGCTTGGGAATCGCGATGACCCGGCGCCCACTCAGATATTGTCCCGTCAGCGATTCCGGATGGGCCGCAATTTCGGCCGGGGTTCCCTCAGCCACCACGCGCCCACCATGCACACCGGCGCCGGGCCCCATGTCCACCACGTGATCAGCAGTGAGAATGGCATCCTGATCGTGTTCCACCACAATGACGGTGTTGCCCAGATCACGCAGATAGGTCAGGGTGCTGAGCAACCGATCGTTGTCGCGCTGGTGCAAGCCGATGGATGGCTCGTCGAGCACATACATGACACCCACCAGGCCGGCGCCGATCTGGCTGGCCAACCGGATCCGCTGGGCTTCGCCGCCCGAGAGTGTCTCGGCACTCCGATCCAGGCTGAGATAGTCCAGCCCCACGTTGACCAGAAAGTCCAGGCGCTGCGCGATCTCCTTGCAGATACGCTGAGCAATTTCACCCCGCCGTCCGGGCAGATCCAGCCGGGCGAAAAAAGCCTGGGTCTGACTGACCGACCAGGCAGTCAATTCCGGCAAGGCCACATCGTCGATGAAAACATGCCGGGCCGCCTGGTTGAGCCGTGCGCCGCCGCAACCGGGACACGGGCGTGCGCTGATGAACTTGGCCAGTTCTTCGCGGATCAGGTTTGAATCCGTCTCCCGGTAGCGACGTTCGAGGTTGGGAATGATTCCCTCGAAGGGATGACGCCGGATCAGCTCGCCGCCGCGTTCGGACAGGTAGCGAAACTCGATCTTCCGCTCACCGCTGCCGTGGAGAATCACCTCCCGGATCGCGACCGGCAACTCCGCAAACGGGGTATCGACATCGAAGCCATAGGCTGTTGCCAGCGACTGGATCATCTGGAAATAGTAGGCAGTACGCCGATCCCACCCACGCACGGCACCGCCGGCGAGGCTCAGTTCGGGGTGCGCGACCACCCGCGACGGGTCAAAGAATTGCTGGACGCCGAGGCCGTCGCACTCCGGGCACGCTCCGGCCGGGTTATTGAACGAAAACTGGCGGGGTTCGAGCTCCTGCAAGCTGTACCCGCAATGCGGGCAGGCCAGTCGAGCCGAGAACAGCTGCTCATCACGCTCCGGTTCGTCCATGAAAGCCAGCATCGCCAGGCCGTCGCCGAGGCGCAGCGCCGTCTCGAAACTTTCGGCCAGCCGCTGGCGCGCCTCGGGGCGAACCCGGAGGCGATCCACCACCGCCTCGATGCGGTGCTTGCGCTTCGGATCGAGGACCGGAAGCGCCTCTAACTCATGCATTGAGCCGTCCACGCGCGCCCGGACCAGCCCCTGATTGCGCAGATCCACGAACACCTGACTATGTTCGCCCTTGCGATCCTGCACCAGTGGCGCAAGGATCATGATGCGTAGTTCCTCGGGCAACGCCAGCACCTGGTCCACCATCTGGCTGACCGTCTGCGCGGCCAGTTCCACGCCGTGCTGCGGACAACGCGGCACGCCGGCGCGGGCGTAGAGGAGGCGCAGGTAATCGTAGATTTCGGTGACTGTTCCGACGGTGGAGCGGGGATTGTGCGAGGTCGATTTCTGTTCGATGGAGATCGCCGGGGACAATCCTTCGATGTGATCGACGTCGGGCTTGTCCATGAGCGACAGGAACTGGCGCGCGTAGGCGGACAGCGATTCCACATAGCGACGCTGCCCCTCGGCGTAGAGGGTGTCGAAAGCCAGCGAGGATTTGCCGGAACCCGACAGGCCAGTGATGCAGATCAGACGATCGCGCGGCAAGTCGAGATCCACATTCTTCAGATTGTGCGTTCGCGCGCCCCGAATCCGGATGTTCTGCATAAGCTCACCGCTGGGAATCCGACCTGTTACTATAACCGCCATCAATAACACTGGGCAAAGGAGGTCTCCCCTTGCCTTCGACACCCGCGCCCCCTGACCGCATGAACAGCGCTGAGCGCACCGCAAGCCTGCAAATTGCAAGCCTCTACGCCTTGCGCATGCTGGGACTCTTCATGGTGCTGCCGGTCCTAGCGCTCTACGCCCGCGGCCTTCCCGGCGCCACGCCGTTCAAGCTCGGACTTGCGCTGGGCATCTACGGGCTCACCCAGGCGCTGCTGCAAATCCCCTTCGGCACTTTGTCCGACCGTTTCGGTCGCAAGCCTATGCTGCTGATCGGACTCGCGCTGTTCGGCGTTGGCAGCCTGATCGCCGCGCTGGGACAAGGGATCGACACGATCATTCTTGGACGTGCGCTGCAGGGCGCTGGCGCCATCTCGGCCGTACTGAGTGCGCTGCTCGCTGATCTGACCCGCCCCAGCCAGCGGACCAAGGCCATGGCGATCATCGGTGTCACCATTGGCACGTCGTTCTCACTGTCGCTGTTCCTTGGCCCTCTGCTGGACCGGGTCATGGGCGTGCGCGGCATCTTTCTACTCACCGCTCTGCTCACCGCCATCGCCCTGATTGGCGCCTGGCGCCTGCCCCTGCCACCGCGCAGCGAGGCGCCGCACACCGAGACAGCAGATTGGCGGCACTTGATCGATCCACTGTTGTGGCGGCTGAATCTCGGCGTGTTTCTTCTGCATCTGATGCTGACGGCGAGTTTCATCGCCATCCCGATCCTGCTGCATGACCAGATGGGACTGGCGCAGGGCGATCACTGGAAGGTGTATCTGCCGGTCATGCTGGCCGCCTTTCTCGCCATGGCACCCTTGGTCATGCGCACGGGACGAGGATCGGTGGGTCCGATCTTCCTGATGAGCATCGTCCTGCTGGGATGCGCCCAATTCGGCTTGTTGTGGGCACCGCACCATTGGGCTGTGCTGCTGCTCATGCTGTGGCTGTTCTTTACAGGCTTCAACGTGCTGGAAGCCTCCCAACCCGCCCTGGTTTCTCAGGCTGCGCCGGTCCATGCCAAGGGTGCCGCCCTGGGCGTCTATTCCACGGCCCAGTTTCTCGGTGCCTTCGCCGGCGGCGTATTGGGCGGCACTCTGGCGAGCCGATGGGGCGCTTCGGCCTTGTTTGAACTGCACGCCCTGATCTGCCTGGCCTGGCTGGCGTTAAGCTGGCCGTTACGCCACCTGTCGATGCAGGACGGTCGCGGCGCAACCCTGACCTCGCAGACGGCGGAAACCTGAAGCCAACCTGCCAGCTACGCCCGCCAATGCTAGAATGACGCGATGCCGGCGCCGGGCGGCGCATGATCATCGAACGGGAGCAAGAGAAAGCCGATGTCCAAAGGTTCCGTCAACAAAGTCATCCTCATCGGCAACCTAGGCGCCGATCCGGAATTGCGGAGCACCACCAGCGGCTCGCAGGTGGCCTCGCTGCGCATCGCAACGTCCGAATCGTGGAACGACCGCCAAAGCGGCGAGCGCGTGGAGCGAACCGAATGGCATCGGGTGACGCTCTACGGCCGACTCGCCGAGATTGCGGGGCAGTATTTACGTAAGGGATCCAAGATCTATCTGGAAGGTCGCCTGCAGACCCGCAAGTGGCAAGACAAGGACGGCAACGACCGGTACACCACGGAAGTCGTGGCAAACGAAATGCAGATGCTCGACAGCCGCTCTGAAGGCAGCGGACGCGGTCCAAGTGGCGGCGCATATGCCGGCGAGCGTAGCGAATGGGGTACCGACACGTCCGCGCGAGGCTCGACCGCCCAGACACACCGTCCAGCCCAGGACGACTGGGACATGCCGAGTTCCGCACGGTCGACGGGCTCGATGGATCAAGAAATCGACGACGACATTCCGTTCTAGGGGTCTCGGCCTACCCACCACCGCGGCGCCCCGAGCGGTGTTCGCCCGGCCGCCAGACCCTGATCACCCCAGCGGCGGGTCGTTGGGCCATCATCGCCTGCATCGACCGGCGGGGTGCGGCGACGGGGTGACCAGTCCGCCCGGCTTTGCTATGCTCGCGCGCCCGGCATCGCCGGGAACCACACTCAATCGATCACGACACGCGGAACTGGTCTCATGCATCCTCTGCTCAACATCGCGGTACGGGCGGCTCGCCGAGCCGGCGACATCATCCTGCGGGCTGCCAATCAGCGTGACACCCTGACCATCGACACCAAGCAGCGCAATGATTTCGTGACGGAGACCGATCGGCAGGCCGAAGAGGAGATCATCCAGATCATCCACAAGGCTTATCCCGACCACGCCATCCTCGGTGAGGAGGGCGGCCAGATCGGTGACCATGAAATTACCTGGATCATCGATCCTCTCGACGGCACCACGAATTTCATTCATGGTCTCCCCCACTATGCGGTCTCCATCGGTATCCAGATCCGCGGCCGATTGGAACATGGCGTGATCCACGACCCGGGTCGCGGAGAAATCTATACAGCGACCCGCGGCTCCGGCGCGTTCCTGAACGACCGGCGCATTCGCGTAAGCAGTGCCCGGGGACTCGAGAACAGTCTGATCGGGACCGGTCTGCCATTTCGCGACTTCACCCATGCCGATGCCTATTACGGCATGCTTCAGGCGATTGCCAGCAAGACAGCCGGCATCCGCCGCGCTGGATCGGCAGCACTGGATCTGGCCTATGTAGCCAGTGGGCGGCTGGATGGTTATTGGGAGCTCGGACTCAAGCCCTGGGACATCGCAGCCGGCATCGTGCTGCTCCAGGAAGCCGGTGGAATTATCGGGGGCTTGGCTGGTGAACCCTCGGGGTTCATGGAGTCGGGCAATCTGGTATGCGGGAATCCGCGGATGTTCGCTGCGTTGGTGCGCGAAATCCAACCGCACCTGAATGAGGCGCTCACTTCCCCGACCCGTCAGTGATCAGGGCGATCACCCCCCATCAGCCGGATGACCGACCACAGGGGCGGGTCTCTCAAGGATCAGCTCAGAGCTGATCCTTGGGACCTTCCCGGACAACGGGCAGAAGATGCTCCCGGCGAACACCCATCTGCAGCGCCATGCTGCTGGCAACATAGATCGTTGAATAGGTTCCGACGATCGAACCCACGACCATGGCGATGGAGAATGGCCTTAGGGTATCGCCACCGAGAATCAGCAGCGCCATCAAGACCACGAAGACTGTCAGGTTGGTCATGATCGTGCGCGAGAGTGTCTGATTGACCGATGCATTGATCACTTCAACGGGCGTCAATCGGCGAAGCTTGATGAAATTCTCACGAATTCGGTCGAAAATGACGATGGAGTCATTGATCGAATAACCGATGATCCCCAAAACCGCTGCCAGCACGCTCAGATCGAATGTCACCTGGGTCCACGCGATAACGCCGATGGTAATGATGACATCATGCACCAGGGCAATGATGGCGCCGGACGCCAGGCGAAATTCGAATCGAAGCCCGACGTAGAGCAGGATCCCCGTCACCGCGATCAGCAAGGCCAACCCGCCCTGATTGGCCAATTCACTTCCCACTTGCGGCCCGACGTATTCTACCCGCAGCAGTTGCACACCCGGATCACGGGCGGCCAGTGTGGCCAATACCCGCTCACCCAATTGCTTGGTATCGACATCCTTACCCGGGGGGGGCAACCGGATCATGACATCCCGATCGGCTCCGAAACGCTGCGCCTGGGCATCGGCGAATCCAGCTTGGGCCAGCTGTTCGCGGACATGCTCCAGATTCACGGCCTCCGGATAGCGCGCTTCCAGAACCAATCCGCCGGTGAAATCGATCCCGAAGTTGAGCCCGCGCGTCGCAAGACCCACGATCGACAGCAGGATCAGCAGACCCGAAACGACGAACCAAATCCGGCGCTGACCCATGAAATCGATTTTGGAATTGGGCGGAAACAGTTCCATGAAACGCGCTCCTAGATGGAAAGACGGGTGACGCGACGGTTGCCGTAGATCAGGTTGACCAGCGCGCGCGTTCCGGTAATCGCGGTGAACATCGAAGCCATGATGCCAAGCGTCAATGTCACGGCGAAGCCGCGGATGGGACCCGAACCCAGCCCGAACAGTAACGCAGCGGCAATGATGGTGGTGATGTTGGAGTCGGCAATGGTTGCAAAGGCCTTCTCATAGCCGGAATAGATCGCCGCCTGCGGCGTGCTGCCGTTGCGCAGCTCTTCCCGTATACGCTCAAAAATGAGCACGTTGGCATCCACCGCCATGCCGACGGTCAGCACGATTCCCGCGATACCCGGCAAGGTCAGCGTCGCCTGCAGGATCGACATTAACGCCACCAGGATGATCACATTGAACATCAACGCCAGATTGGCAATGAGCCCGAAGACCTTGTAATAGATCCCGATCACCACCACGACCAGGAAGAAACCGAGCAATGCCGCGTTCCACCCCTGTTCGATGTTCTGCTGACCCAGGCTGGGACCGACAGTCCGCTCTTCCACGATGTCCACAGGAGCCGCCAGCGCGCCGGCGCGCAGCAACAGCGCCAGATCCCGGGCTTCCTGCTGTTCCAATCCCGTAATTTGGAAACGCTTGCTGAAAATCCCCTGGATGGTGGCAATGCTGACCACCTCTTCCACCGTGCGGCGCACCCGAACCATTTCACCGTTCTCGTTACGCAGATCGGTACGGTTCTCGACGAAGACCACCGCCATCTGGCGCCCCAGGTTCATCCGCGTGGTATCGCCCATGCGCGAAGCCCCCCGGCTGTCCAGAGTGACATTCACACTCGGACCACCCGACTGGCTGTCAAACCCCGAGGACGCATCCACAAGCTGATCCCCGGTTACGATGACCTCACGCTTGAGCAGGACAGGAAGACCGTCACGGGTCTTATACAGCTTGCTGCCCGGCGGAACCTGCCCGGTCTGTGCCGCCTGACGAGCATCGGCATCCATGTCGACCAGACGAAATTCCAGCGTCGCCGTCGCGCCCAGAATCTCCTTTGCCCGCGCTGTATCCTGTACGCCGGGCAATTGAACCACAATGCGCTCCGTCCCCTGTTGCTGGACGACTGGCTCGGCGACACCCAACTCGTTGATGCGATTGCGCAGTGTGTTGAGGTTCTGTTGCAGGGCAAAACTCTGCAGCTGCGCCTCATCGGCTTCGGTCAACTGCAGAATCAGGCTATCCGGGCGATCCTCAGAACCCCTCACCGTCAACTCGGGATAGGACTTGCGCAAGCCTTCCAGAGCAGTGGCACGATCCGCGACGTCACGCAGCGTGATCGTCAATGCCTCGCCACGGCGCTCGATCCCCGCGTAACGCACCCCAAGCTCGCGCAACCCCCGGCGCAGGTCCGCCTCGTAGCGCTCGAGCCGCTGTCCAATTGCAGCTTCCATGTCCACTTCCAGCAGAAAGTGAACGCCGCCCCGCAAATCCAGACCCAGATTCATCGGGCGCGCACCGATCGCCAGTAACCAGGACGGCGTGCGGGGCGCGAGATTCAGCGCCAAGATGTAATCGCCACCCAGCGCCTCTGCCAGTTTGCGGCGCGCCAGCAACTGCGTCTCGCCGTCCAGATAGCGCACCAGAACCTTGCCGTCCTGTATTTCGATCCTGCGTGGCGTGAGTTCATTTTCGGCCAGAACCTCGCGGATGGTCGCGACTGTATCCTCGGAAACCGGCATGTTCCGGATTCCGGTGATCTGAATGGATGGATCCTCACCAAACAGATTGGGCAGGGCGTAGAGGCACGACACCGCCAAAACCAGCAGGATGAGTGCGTTCTTCCACCACGAATAGCGATTCATCGATTCCCTACCTTGTCCGGTGCGATCAGGACTTCTTTTTCAGCGTACCTTTGGGCAACACCGCACCCAAGGCCTGTTTCTGAACCTTGACCACCACCTTGTCGGCAATCTCGAGGTCAACGAAGCTCTCGCCGATCTCGATGATGCGCCCCGCCAAGCCGCCGGTGGTCATGACCTCGTCACCCCGACTCAATGCACCGAGCATGTCGCGATGTTTCTTCGCTCGCTGCGTCTGCGGCCGAATCAAGATGAAATAGAAGACAACGAACAGCGCCACCAGCGGTAGCAGATTGAGCCAGAGGCTGGGTTCCTGGGGCGCCTGCTGGGCCCACGCGTCATTGATGAAAAAGCTCATAGTTCCTGTCCCTGTAACGATCGGAAATGCCCGGTCGGGGCGCGAAATCGGTCGCCATTATGGCACAGCCGCCGCCATGCGCCCCTCGCGGGCCGCAAATTCGCGCCGGAAGGCGTCGAACCGGTGCTCGGCAATGGCGGCGCGCATGCGCGCCATCAAATTCTGGTAGTAGTAGGTATTGTGATAACTGGCCAGCCGGGCGAACAGGATTTCCTGGCTGCGCTCCAGATGACGCAGATACGCCCGCGAATAGTTGCGACAGGTCATGCACTCGCACAACGGATCGAGCGGCCCGGTGTCCAGCCGGTGAACCTGATTGCGGATCCGGACGACCCCTTCGTGCGTGAACAGGTGACCATTGCGGGCATTGCGCGTGGGCATCACGCAATCGAACAGATCCACCCCGCGCGCCACGGCATCGACCAGATCGCTGGGCGTGCCAACCCCCATCAGATAACGCGGCCTGTCCGTCGGCATTTCAGGCAATAACGCCTCAAGCACCGCGAGTCGCTCGACCAAAGGCTCCCCTACCGACAGGCCGCCAATGGCATAGCCATCGAAGCCGATAGCCTGCAGTCCCTGCAGCGACTCATACCGCAAATCGGGATACATGCCGCCCTGCACGATGCCGAACAGCGCGTTCGGGTTTCCCTCGTGTGCCGCCCGGCTGCGCGCCGCCCAGCGCAACGACAGTTCCATCGAACGACGCGCCTGGTCGGGATCGGCCGGATAGGGAGTGCATTCGTCGAACACCATGACGATGTCCGAGTTCAGCACTCGCTGGATCTCCATCGAGCGTTCCGGGCTAAGGAACACGGCATCGCCATCGATCGGCGAGCGAAAATGCACGCCCTCCTCGGTGAGCCGGCGCAGTTCCGCCAGACTGAACACCTGAAAGCCACCTGAATCGGTCAGGATCGGTCCCGACCAGTTCATGAAGCCGTGCAGACCTCCATGAGCCGCGATGACATCAAGACCCGGGCGCAGCCAGAGGTGAAAGGTGTTGCCCAAGACGATTTTGGCACCACAGTCGGCGACTTCCTCGGGCGTGAGCGACTTGACCGTGCCATAGGTCCCAACTGGCATGAACGCCGGCGTTTCGACCTGGCCATGTGCCAGCGTCACGCGTCCACGTCGCGCCGCGCCGCTCTGCCCCAGGAGCTCGAACTTCATGCGCGCACCCCGGCCGCCGGCGTGATCCACATTGCATCGCCATAACTGTAGAACCGGTAACCCGACATCACGGCATGAGCATAGGCTGCCAGCACCGCTTCACGTCCGGCAAATGCACAGACCAGCATCAACAGGGTCGAACGGGGCAGATGGAAATTGGTCATCAAGGTATCCACAACCTTGAAACGAAAGTTGCGCCCCGGATGAATGAATAACCGGGTTTCACCTCGGTAGGGCAGCAACTCCCCCGATTCCGCAGCGGTTTCCAGCGCACGCACCACGGTAGTCCCCACCGCGACCACCCGCCCGCCGCGGGCACGAGTTTCGGCGATCTGCGCACACAGTTCGGCACTGACTTCAACTTGTTCGGCGTGCAGTTGGTGCTCCGCAAGCTGCTCAGCGCGCACCGGCTGGAAGGTACCCGCACCGACGTGGAGCGTCAGCCGGCCCAGGCGAACTCCTGCGGAGACCACCTGATCCAACAGCGCCTGATCGAAATGCAGGCCGGCGGTCGGAGCGGCCACAGCGCCAGGGTGGGTCGAAAAAACGGTTTGATAGCGCTCGCGGTCCATCGCCGTATCCGGCCGCTGGATATAGGGCGGCAAGGGCGTGTGCCCGACGCGCTCGAGCAGCGTGGGCAGCGATTCATCCCCGTCGACGGCCACCTCGACCAAGCTGTCATGCCGTTCGCCGATGACGAGCGCGCCACCGCCGGTCAGCTCGATGCGCGTTCCCGCCCGCGGGAATTTGCTGGCCCGCACGTGCGCAAAGGCCCGCCGCGCATCGATCACTCGCTCGATCAAAAGCTCAACCGCACCGCCGGTGGACTTGGTCCCGAACAGTCGGGCCGGAATGACCCGGGTGTCGTTCAAGACCAGCAGATCACCCGGCAACAGCAGCGCGGGGATATCCCGGATCTGCCGATCCTGCCAATGCCCCGAGGTACCCTCCAGGCAGAGTAGCCGGGCAGCGGCGCGATCCGGCAGGGGCGATTGTGCGACCTGTTCGGGTGGAAGGTAGAAGTCGAAATCAGCAGCTTGCATGGCGGCGCATCTTAACAGTCCGGCCCGACCTTCGCAGCCTCATCGTGCGACGGGAGCCGTCATCGCTTCTGCAATGTGCACCAGACTGATCCGGGTCAGATGATAATTTACGC